>JACMLK010000212.1 GCA_014379665.1 Saprospiraceae bacterium
ATGGTGTCCTGCCCAAAACCCTGTTCCAAAGCACTTTAAATACTTCGCCTATATCAGCATCCCTGGGCCCTTCCCCCTGATTAAGTAAAATGAAGTTTCCGACTGGTTTTTCCAGCACATTAAATTTAAATACAAAATTATCAGGTTCAGTAGATTTCATTCTGAACGTACCAAACCGAAGGTCAAAATATTGCAAAGTATCCCCATTTTTTCTTTCGAGAACAAAATAATCATTGCTCAACCACCGTAGCGTTTTCATGGTCTGATTTGTGTCAATGGAGGTACCGAATGGTGACCTGTTTTTATCTTTTTTTGAAAGTTTAAACACCTTTTCTTTGTCAAAAAAAGAATACTGCCCGTAATAAAATGCACTATCCGTTTCAGCAATTCCACTCCAAAGAATGTTATTCAGGATACTTGGTGAAGTCATGTATCTGGAAAAAATTAAATTTTCCTGACGTAATGAATTTTCAAAAATCGTGTTAATTCTTGTCTTATTATAAATAGTAAAAATCATATACAAACTACTGATGATAAGCCCGCAACGGTTCCAGACTGCTCTCTTTGGACTGGTACGTGGCAAAAACATGGCTATCAACAGGCATATTATGAAGGGAAGGGTGTAAAACGGATCTGCTACTGCTATATTACTAAACGCAATCCTTTGATTGGAAAAAGGCAGTAAAAACTGAGTACCATAAGTGGTAAAACAGTCAAGTATCGGATGGGTCACCAATGACAGAAAAAACATCCATTGCCATTGTTTTAAATCGACATCGGGAGAACTATACCCTTTTCGAAAATATCTTTTATACACCAGCCAACCCAATCCTGACATAATAAGCAGCCCTAAAAGAAATTTAGTTATCTTGAATTCACCTGTAAAAACAACCAGGAGTCCTATAGAAGTTACTAAAATACCCCATCCGGCTATTCCAAACCACCTGTGATACGGAAGTTTGTACATACGATAGACAAGCCAGCCGAGAAGCACAGAGGCCAACACACTAAAAACAAAAGAATGACTGAAACCTCTGTGAAAAGCTAATGCATCTATGGGAGACATAAATCCATTTGATAAGACATCAAGGTCAGGGATTGTCCCCGCAATCGCCCCCCATACCATAGCTCTGTTACCGACCTTTTTGCCCAAAACTGCTTCTCCTACTGCTGCGCCTAAAATAATTTGGGTAAGTGAATCCATCAGCGTCAGTTTATTCTGGCATGGTTAATATGTGGAGTACTTCAAGGGCTTTACTTGCAGCTGCCTGCTCGGCTGATTTTTTATTAAAGTCTTCCGATGTGGCCAATTCAACCCCATCGATCACCACTGCTACTTTAAAACAATCCCTTTTATCCAGTTTAAATTTGGCTAACGTAGTAAAATTTATTTCTTTGCCGTTTTTCTGACACCATTCCAGGAGCTGTGACTTGTGATTGTCATCCTTGGTCTCCAGTTCTTTTATATTCAGATATCTCATCAGTATTTTTTTGATGACATAGTTTTTAGTCTTTTCATAGCCGAATTCAATATATATTGCTCCCACCAGGGCTTCCAGTGCATTCCCCAGCATTGCACTGCTCATTTTGCCAAGGCTGTAATCTGATAGGATGACATCCAGTCCCATATTGTCCGCTATTTCGTTCAGGGTCTGACGTTTCACAATTTTCGACCGCATTTTGGTCAGAAAACCTTCATCTTTATTTGGATATTTTTTGAATAGATATTCTGCCACAATAGTAGATAAAATGGCATCTCCGAGATACTCCAGCCTTTCATTGGTGGGCCTTCCGGGGGTTTCATTGGTCATTGATTTATGATAGAAGGCGGTTTTGAATAACCCTAACCTCGCCGGTGTAAAACCTAAAATTGGCCTGAGCCTCATGGTGAGTTCTCTGTCTTTCGAAAAGTAAAGGTTATAAAAACGGCGTATTATATCCAAAGCTATTCGATAAATCGTTTAATGATGATGGATGCGTTATGTCCACCAAAGCCAAAAGTATTGCTTAGTATTACATCAGGTGAGCGTTCCTGGGCCTGATTGAAGGTAAAATTCAGTTTTGGGTCAAATTCAGGATCGTCGGTGAAGTGATTGATCGTAGGCGGAATAAATCCTTCATTGATAGCGATAACTCCGGCTATTGCTTCTATGGCGCCTGCACCTCCGAGCAGATGCCCTGTCATGGACTTGGTACTGCTGATATGCAGTTTATAAGCAGCATCTCCGAAAACTGCCTGTATGGCCTTGGTTTCAGCAATATCTCCCAATGGAGTAGAGGTACCGTGCACATTGACATAGTCCACATCTTCCTTGTTGATACCGGCATCCTTGATGGCAAGATTCATTACATTTCTGGCCCCTATTCCCTCAGGGTGTGGTGCTGTCATATGATACGCATCTGCGGTCATTCCCGCTCCTATCACCTCGCCGTATATCACGGCTCCTCTTTTTTTGGCGTGTTCCAGTTCTTCCAGTATCAGTGCGCCTCCACCTTCCCCTAGAACAAATCCGTCTCTGTCTCTGTCAAAAGGCCTGCTGGCAGTCTCGGGACTATCATTTCTTTCAGACATCGCTTTCATAGACGCAAAACCACCCACACTTGCTTTGGTAATAGCAGCTTCTGACCCTCCGGTAATCATAATATCAGCCCGGCCCATTCTGATGTAATCAAAAGAAGCAATGACTGAATGCGTCGACGATGCGCATGCCGATACTGTGGCATAATTTATTCCTCTGAAGCCGTACTTTATGGAAATATGGCCCGGTGCAATATCTGCTATCAGTTTAGGTATTAAAAACGGACTGTATCTGGGTTCTCCGGTCCAAAGTGCCGCTTCGGATATGTCGTGTTCTATGGTTTCGAATCCTCCGATACCACTTCCCCACACTACTCCAGCCCTGTCCAGATCGATACTATTCACATCCAACCCTGACATTTGCATGGCTTCATCTGCTACTACAAGTGCATACTGTGCAAACGGGTCCATTCTCCTGGCGTCCTTTCGGGGCATGAAATCTTCGATTTCGAAGTTTTTTAATTCACAAGCAAACTTTACTTTAAAATTAGTTGCATCAAACCGGGTGGTCATAGCGGCACCGCTTACTCCATTTTTTAGTCCCTCCACATAGGCAGGGTATGTGTTACCAATGGGTGTCAATGCGCCGATGCCGGTTATTACAACTCGTCTCATATCTGGTATTAATGATTGAAGGTCAAAATTCCATAATTTTTGTCATAAACCTGTGATATTATACTATAAAGTTTTCACATCTATGAGTTAGCCCTGTAAATAAGCTTGTTTTAACAAAAAAAAATCCACAAAAACGCATGCTTTTGTGGATTACTATACCTTTGAAATATATGCTTTATGCCTTTGCTGCTTCCAGAAATTCAATAGCCTGACCTACCGTCTGGATTTTTTCTGCCTGATCATCCGGAATGGAAACATCAAATTCTTTTTCGAATTCCATGATCAATTCTACAGTATCAAGCGAATCCGCTCCCAGGTCATTGGTGAAGCTGGCCTCATGAGTTACTTCTGATTCATCAACACCCAATTTGTCAATGATAATTTTCTTTACTTTTTCTGCTATTTGTGACATTTTATCAATTATTTGCTATTAATACGCAAAGAACGTAAATAGGGTTCTCTTAAACAAATATTTAACATTTTTTTTAATATTAAATAATTACTTAATATAAATTAAAGTGCTGAAAATCTATCAGTTACAGTTCTTTGTAATAAAATAAAGTTCCCCGTATTAACAAAACATTTTACCCATACACTTCCAACCTTATACCCATAAGTCACTTTATTCATTCGCTGACACGATAACTCGCTTACTCGCAGTCCTGCCTCCCTGCCGACCCTTAATCCGTAATTACCTCCCTCATCCCATTTCTGCCCATTTAGCCGAAGATTTACCTTCGTAGAGCTATAGACGCTCCGTTGTCCCTCCCATCACGCTCCCATGATCCTCCCATAATCCTCCCATGATGATAGCACCACACTCCCACCATACTCCCACGATACTCCCACCGTGATCCCACTGAGTCCCACCGAGGTCCCACTGAGTCCCACTGAAGATCTTAGGAGAAAGGAACTTAAATAGTACAGTCTCCAGGAATTCAACCTTATTTAAGATACACAATATACCCTGGCTCTTATGCATTTGAAATTAATATGTAGCAAGCTCAAGGTATATTATTGTAAAATATACACTATCTTTGCGGCTCATTTTCAACAGCAACAGTATGGCGCCTTTAATTCACCTTCCTTATCATCAAAAAACAAAAATTGTGGCCACCATCGGCCCTGCTTCGAGCAGCAAAGAAGCATTGCTGAGTCTGGTGAAGGCAGGGGTCAATGTATTCAGGCTGAATTTTTCTCACGGAGCTCATGAAGCCCACCAGGAAGTGATCAATAATATCCTTGAGATCAATGAGAAGTATAATGTGCATGTAGGCATGCTGGCTGATCTCCAGGGACCAAAACTGCGCGTGGGGGCCATTGAAAACAATTCAATAGACATCGCACCAGGGGACATCCTCACCTTTGTACATGAAAAGTGTGTGGGAACGAAAGAAAAAATATACATGAGTTATGAATATTTTGCCCAGGATGTTAAGGTAGGCGAAAAAGTATTGGTTGATGACGGAAAAGTCGTACTTGAAGTCATCTCGACCAACCAGGAGGATGAAGTTAAACTAATGGTTTTATTTGGCAATGTGATATCGTCCAATAAAGGGGTGAATCTCCCGGACACCATAGTGTCGCAGCCATCACTGACAGAAAAAGATCTTGCGGATCTGGACTATATACTGACGCAACCCATCAATTGGATTGCTTTATCTTTTGTAAGGTCAGCCAAAGATGTAAAGGATTTGCAAAAAAGAATTAAGGCTAAAAAACATTTTGCAAAAGTCATTGCAAAAATTGAAAAACCCGAAGCCATCACCAACATCAAGGAAATCATAAAAGCATCGGATGCCATCATGATAGCAAGGGGTGATCTCGGGGTAGAAATGCCTATAGAAAAACTTCCCGCCCTACAGAAAATGATCATAGCCAAATGCATTCAAAAAGCTAAACCTGTCATAGTGGCTACCCAGATGATGGAGAGCATGATCATCAATCCTTCTCCAAGCAGAGCTGAAGTAACAGATGTCGCCAATGCTGTGCTCGACGGCACAGATGCTGTCATGCTCAGCGGAGAAACGGCTGTAGGCAATCACCCTACCCTGGTAGTGGAAGCTATGAACAGAATAATTTCAGAAGCAGAACAGTATTATCAGATGTACGGCAAAAGGCCACAGCCTGACCCTCTTTCCGAAACATTTCTATCGGATGTATTGTGTCTGAACGCACCAAGACTGGCCGAAGAAGTGAATGCCAAAGCCATTCTCGGACTTACGGTAAACGGATACACTGCTTTTAAAATTTCATCGTACAGACCAAAAAGCGCCATCCATATTTTTTCTGATAAAAGTTATATGCTTAATACGCTTAGTCTGGTGTGGGGAGTGAAGTGTTATCTGTACACAAAATTTACGACCACCGACGAGACCATCGAAGATGTAAATGAAATACTGAAAGACGAAGGCGCACTTGAACCTGGAGATATAGTCATCAATACAGGTAGTATGCCACTCCATAAGCGGTTCAGAACCAACATGCTGAAGATCACTGTAGTGGAATAGTACCTAAAATCCTCGTCATAAAAATTTACAACCAAACAGACTTATAGAGTATGTTTAAATTTTCATGTTTGAGCGAAAGCGAGCAAATTTTATTTTAGACAAGGCTTGTTTTGCAGTCGTAGCCAGCAGCTACGGCGAAAAATATAACGCAGGATAAAATAAAAATTGCCGCTTGCAGACAAATGGTGGAATTTTAAACATACTCTTAATTAAAAAGTTAATACAAGCATAACTTTGAACCATATTTTGACGTTTGAAGATATTATCAGGTTTTAATTTCAACTTCATGACATTGAATATATATAGATTTTGTTTCAGCTTGCTTTGTCTTTTGTTTACTTCCTTACTACATGCTCAGGAAGACTCATTGGCAGATAACCGAAAAAGCGAAGCAGAAATAAAAATAGAAGACAGATTTGTGGCTGCAAAATTCCTGATCATCGCAGGCAAAAAGAACGAAGCCATAAAGCTGCTCGACACCTTGCGTCGTGAATCTGACCCTTCAGCAGCCATATTTTTTGAACTGGCAAAATTACATTATGATGCCAAAGATCTCAATCAGACAGAGACTAATCTTAAGTCAGCTATCAGACTGGAACCTGACAACGTGTGGATCAGACAGTTTGAAATCAATTTCCACAAAGATCTTGGCCGATATGATGATGCCATCGCAGCCTTGAAACATCTCATTGTGATACAACCTAAAAAAGATGATTATTACAATCAACTTGTTCAGGTGCAGTTGAAGAAAAAAGATCCTGAAGCAGCTCTTCTTACCCTGGATCTTAAAGAACAAAACATAGGTTTTAGTGAAAATACCATAATAAAAAAAGCAGAAATTCTGGATCATGCCGGTCGGTTCGATGAAGCCGTAAGTGCCATCCAAACTTTAGTGCAAAAGTATCCGTATGAAAAAAAATATCTGAGATTGATAACCACCCTGCTGCATTCGAATGATAAAATTGTTGAAGCAGAGCCATATCTTAAAAAAATCCTGGAGCTAGATCCGCATGATCAGGACGCCAAGCTCGGGCTATTACTTCTTTCCAATCAGATGGTGTCCAAAGATGATTATCTGTTGACATTATTCCCGCTTATTAGCAATCCGGATGTTCCTCTGGATATTAAAATAAAAGAATTATTACCTCATGTCACCAAACAAGCCACATCCAGAGATTCGTTGACCGGGAGGCAACTGATAGATCTGTGTGACAAATTGGTGAGCATTCACCCAAATGATGCCAAATCACATGCCATATACGGTGATGTGCTGATGAATAACGAAAAAGTTACGGCAGCTATCCGGCAATATGAAAAAACACTGACCATCAACAACAGGAATTTTTTAGTATGGGAACAACTTATGTATGGTCTGGAATCTATAGACAACATAGAAGAATTATGGAGAGTGTCTTCTGAAGCTATTGATTATTTTCCTAACCAGGCTATATCTTACTACTTCAACGGCAAAGCCCTTGCTGCAAAAAATGAATATAAACAGGCCGAATCAATACTGGATGAAGCCAGCATGATCAGTGCAGGTAACCCGAATACGGAAAGCAGGATATTGACCGTGAAAGGCGATATTTACCTGAAGAAAAAAGAATTTGCAAAAGCCATGAAATTTACTGATCAGGCTCTTGAAGTAAGTCAAAACAAAAACAGTCTGGCTTTTGAACTGAAAGGGGATATTTACAAAGAACAAAATGATGTAAAAAATGCTTTGATATACTGGACTAAGTCAATGGAAATGGGTAATGTATCTTTAAAACTGAAAGATAAATTAAAACAAACCAACGGCCACTGATGAGATATATTATATTTATTTTTTGTATCACATTCCTGTTATCCTGCCGGTCAACAAAAAATCTCCATCATGGTCCCGTCCCAACGAGAACGAAAGCTGAAATATATCAGGCGTTGGTAAATCGCAATATAGATTTCACATGGTTTGATGGTAAAATGGATACACACCTGGAGTCACCAGACGAAAATATTTCCGGATCGATGATGGTAAGAATGAAAAAAGACAGCATCATCTGGATAGCCGTAAAAAAATTTGGCATTGAAGCAGCCAGAGTCCTGATTGACCCTAAGAAGTATACCGTGTTGTATCGTTTTGAAGGAGTCTATGAAACAAATCCGGTGTCCAAACTCAACGAACTTTTTTCAGTGGCTGCCAATTTTGAAGATGCACAACAATTGATGTTTGGCAATGTCATCCTGGCAGATTCGAGTCAGATGACTCTGAGCAAAGATTCTGTTTATTACAAGTTGCAGGCCAGGATAGATGATCTTTTGCTTAGTTATTATCTCAACGGATATACATTGGAACTGGAGAAAATGTTAATCACAGATCAAATGAATCGCACGGCAACGGCACTATATTCAGATTACAGAAATGTGGCCGGATATGGCAGAATCTCTTATGAAAGAAATTTTATATTCCCGTATGAAAAGGAAGGAACTGCCAGAATAAACATCAAATTTTCAGAATTAACCATAAATGTTCCAAAAGAGATCAAATTTTCAATACCTGACAGTTATGAAAAGATTAATTAGTATTTATTTTATTATCCTGATTGGATTGTCCGTTCCAGGTGCTCTGCATAGCCAGTCAAGAAAGGATCTTGAAAAACAACGTCTGCAAATTATTAAGGATA
>JACMLK010000213.1 GCA_014379665.1 Saprospiraceae bacterium
CAGGATTTATTTTCTGTTTTCTTCTATAAACGTAATAATTTTACCGGCTATATCCATACCGGTCGTTCCTTCAATGCCTTCAAGTCCGGGCGAAGCATTTACCTCTAATACTACCGGTCCTTGATGTGTTTTAAGCATATCTACTCCGGCCACGCTGAGCCCCAGTATTTCAACAGAACGAAGCGCTGTTTCTTCTTCTGATTTGCTCAATTTAATGATTTCGGCAGTACCTCCGCGATGCAGGTTGGATCGGAAATCACCAGGTCTGGCTTGTCTTTTCATGGCTCCTACTACTTCACCATTTACTACAAAGGCACGAATATCAGCCCCCTTTGCTTCCTTTATAAATTTCTGCATAATCACTTTCTCTTTAGTACTGTGGAAAGCTTCCAGTATAGATTCTGCGTTTGATTTGTTTTCGGCAAGGATGACTCCCATACCCTGCGTCCCGGTGACAAGTTTGATGATGATGGGGTAAGGCTCCATCTGTTCCAGCAAAAATGGTATGGTGAATAATGAACTGCAATACACAGTTTTAGGTACTCCTACCCCATTACTTCCCAAAATCTGGAGACAACTCAGTTTATCCCTTGCCTTTAACAGCGGCTCGGCGTGCAAAGTACTGAAAATACCCTGACTTTCAAACTGTCGTATGACTGCGGCACCATAAGTAGTAGCAGTAGATCCTATGCGTGGTATAATGGCATCAATCCGTTCGATAGGTTGGTTATTATACAATACCTTTGATCTTCCGGAGTCAATAATGAGATCACACGACATATGATCGATTACCCTCACATAGTGATTTCTGCGCCGTGCAGCATCGACTAGACTCTGCGTGCTGTAAAGCGATGGATTACGTGAGAGAATGATGATATTCATATGGACAACTTGAATATTGCAAATAAAATGATAAAGGTAATTAATCCAAATAAATATCTAAAAACTTTATCGTCACGCGGATAGTAACTACTTTAGTGCATCAATACATCAATACAACAAAATGAGCACAGTAATACGTAATGACAAAAAAACTATTAATGCCTGGGCTATTTTTGATTGGGCTAATTCTGCCTATGCACTTGTGATTTCGACGGCTATTTTTCCGGTATATTTTATACAATATACGCCGGAGGAAATCACGCTTGGCACATGGCACTTTTCCAACAGCTCATTATATTCTTTTGCAGTGTCATTTTCATATATTATCATTGCCTGTCTGTCCCCATTACTTTCGGGAATGGCTGATTTTAGCGGGAGGAGAAAAATGTTTCTGAGGGTATTTACGTTGATTGGATCTTTAGCCTGCATTACCTTATATTTTTTCAAAGGTGAACCCCAGCTATGGTTGGGAACATCAGCATTTGTTCTGGCAACGATAGGCTTTGCCGGCAGCATTGTCTTTTATGATTCGTATCTCCCTATCATAGTGACTGAGGACCGATACAATAATGTAAGTGCCAAAGGATATACTTATGGTTATATAGGAAGTGTCATATTATTAATTGTCATTCTTGCCATGATTCAAAAACCTGAATGGTTTGGGATAAGTGACGGACAAATGGGGTCCCGTATCGGTTTTGTTCTTGTAGGTGTATGGTGGATTGGTTTTGCCCAATATACATTCAAACATTTGCCAAAGGACGCCATTACAAAATTTAAGTCTTCCATGCTAAAAAATGGCTATCGGGAAATATCTGCAGCTTACATTCGGGTCAAAGCATCTCCAAATATTAAATCTTTCCTTCTGGCTTTCTTCTTTTATAGTGCCGGCGTACAGACAGTCATTTATCTGGCCACTATATTTGCAGAAAAAGAACTTAATTTTGAGACCGCAGAGTTGATTTTGCTCGTTTTACTCTTGCAACTGGTAGCCATCGGAGGGGCTTATTTTTTCTCAGCCCTGGGCAATAAAAAAGGAAATAAATATGCTATCTTAACTATGATTGTGATATGGATACTCATTTGTATCGCTGCATACTTTACGTATGATAAGGTTACTTTTTACTTGCTTGCGGCCCTTGTAGGTACCGTGATGGGAGGAATTCAATCATTATCCAGAGCAAGTTATTCCATGCTTCTACCCGAAAAGAATCATGATACGACTTCCTATTTCAGTTTTTATGACGTCATTTATAAATCAGCCATTGTAGGAGGTACTTTTCTTTTTGGGTTAGTGGATAACCTCACCAATAATATGAGATATTCCGTTTTGGCGCTGGCAGTTTGTTTTGTTGCCGGTTTTTATTTCATGTGGCAGACTAAGATTGGAGACGAACCTAAAACTGCACTATAGTAGAAATCCAAAAATCAACCTATCGTACAATTCAGCAATTACGCAAATTAGAAAATTAGAAAACCCGACCATTACGTAGTAAGCGGGCAGGTCAACAAAAAACATAATCACTTAATTAGTACTTACTGAAAATGTAATTTACATATTCCAGAGATATGGTATCATATCTTACCCCGGGATTGTCATTAATGATATTTGTGATGGTTTGAGTAGGCGAAAAATTGTCGCACAATCTCTTGGAATACCTTTTTATACTTTTAGCGGGAAACATGCTTTGGCTTCTAAGTGTGAACTCATGACAATAATTTAATTCAAGAAACGAATTATTAATATCTACGCGATACTCTGGTCTTGCATCAAAGATGATCTGGTTTCCGGATAACGAATACTTACTATTTTCAGTAGAGGTGGGGATTAAAGTATCTGTACCGATAGTATCAAGCCTTGCAAAACTAAGAATAGCGTCATCTGATGAGGTAAACTCAATAGATCTAAGCATTAGGATTAAAAATTCCTTTTCAATTATTCTATTGATACTGTCTGAAATTTCGCTGTTGGCCCGATTAAACGATCCCAGGGTATCTGTAATGATTTTAATCTTTTTTGTCAGGGTATCGATAGCAAAAATATGTTTTTCGTACAAATTAGGGCTGTTATATCTGTACGTACCCGGAAAGAGAGAACCAACTGTCTCATTTTTTGAACAAGACATGAACACAACAAAAAAGCATATAACTACAAATAAGATTACTTTAATTGGAAAATTTGTCATTTTTAGATTTAAAGTTGCAAAAGTAAAAGGTTTATTTTGCATTCATAATGAATTTGAAAATTTTCTTAGTTTGACAGGAGCAGTTGGTTTACCCCATATTGCTATGTAACGCATTAAATCCATTTAATATTTTATGTGTTCAGGTTGATTCAGGAACGAATTTTGGTAATTATTATATATTTGTTTTTATTTTTATAAATCACCTGTCTTGTTTACACGTCTCTATAAATTATCCTTCTCCGTGGTCTGCTTGTTGATCGCCATTATTTTTGGCTCTTCGTGCAAAAATAATAAGAATGGAACATGGAAAGCTCCACTTCAGGATTTTTGCGAAACGATTCATGATCAGGATACCATAAGTCTTAGTGAATCATTGATTGGACCAGATACGTTGAAGTCATCCGGATCGGATATCTATGTTCTTGAAGAAGGAGACGGTTCCATGATCGCCCGTGCCTGGCTGACCGGACATGCAGAGAAAACTATTGATATTCAATACTTTATTTTTTCTGTTGATAATGTAGGACTTATTGCTTGTGATTTCATAGTAAGGGCGGCAGACAGAGGGGTGAAAATAAGGATTCTGGTAGACGATATCATGGTGGATGCTGATGCTGAAGACCTGTTGATCATGGATGCCCATCCGAATATTGATATTAAGATTTACAATCCTGGTACAAATATTGGCAAAAATATATGGCAGAAAACTTCAAAACTTATTACAGATTTTCGTGGTGTAAACCAGCGAATGCACAATAAAACATTTATAGTCGACCACAAAATAGTGATCACAGGTGGGAGAAATATTGCCGATGAGTATTTTGACTATGACCATGAATATAATTTCAGAGACAGAGATGTCTTATTAATGGGCAAAATTTGCAATGAGGTGCAGCATTCATTTAATATGTTTTGGGAAAATGCACTAAGTGTTCCGGTAGATTCATTAATTAAGGAAAAAAAACCGGCTATATATGATCACAAAATCTATGACAATCTGCATCAATATGCATGTAATCCTGATAATTTCTGGCCTCAGGTTAGGCAACGGATAACCCAATGGCCAAAGGCATTCAAAGCTATGGAACAATCAGGTGCCATTGTCCGGGTAGATAGTGTATATTTTGTATCTGATGACCCGGGTAAAAATAAAGAAACAAAAAGTCTTTCAGGCGGTGGTAAGAGCACTGATGCACTTATAAAGTTAATTAAAAATGCAAAATATACCATAGACATTCAGTCGCCATATCTTGTCACTACCCCATTGAGCAGAAATTTGTTTAAAACAGCTATAAACCGAGGGGTTAAGCTTCGGATATTGACAAATAGTCTGGCTTCAACCGACAATCTGGAAGCATTCAGTGGTTATCAGCGTGACAGAAAAAAACTTTTGGCTACCGGTGCTGATATTTATGAATTCCGGCCTGATGCTGCCTGCAGGTACCATGTCATGACCGGAGCACTTCAAAAAAAAATGAACTACACCCCTACTTTTGGGCTGCACTCCAAAACCATGGTGATCGATGGACAAATCACGGTCATTGGAACATTCAACCTGGATCCCCGCAGCGCCAATCTTAATACAGAATGTATTACGGTGATTCATTCAAAAGATATTTCAAGGCTTGTCATGAAAGGTATTGAAGAAGAATTTCTTCCTGAGAATGCATGGCGTACTACCGTGGGCTGGAACCCGGATGAAAAGGTAGACATCAAAAAAAGGGCTAAAACTATGATGAGGAAAGTAATACCAAAAAGCATCTTATAAATGATTGACCAAATAAATCTGCTTTAATCGGGCATTACTCATAACACAGCCTGATTAAGAATTATTAGGTTTCATTAAGTGATTTGTTAAAAAACACTACTTTTGCACTTTATTTATCGAGGGTGCCAAAAAGTAAAAGTCAGAAAATATTTGAAGAAGAGTTGTTTCCACACATGGATGCACTAAAAACCTTTGCCTATCACCTGGCTTATAATGAAGAAGATGCGGATGATCTGGTGCAGGAAACCTACCTCAAAGCACATAAATTTATAGAAAATTACGATGAGGGAACTAATGCAAAGGCTTGGTTGTTTAAAATATTAAAGAACGCTTACATAAACGAATATCGTAAGAAAGTTAAGCGTCCTTCAAAGGTAGATATAGATGAGGTCATCAGCTTTAAAGAAGGTGAAGAACCGAAACATGCTGCTTTCACTGATCTGAGATACGAGATTTTTGACAATACCATGGGTGACGAAGTGACTATTGCCATCAATGCATTGCCACTCGAATTTAAAGAAGTTATCCTGCTTTGTGATATTGATAGCTTCTCCTATGAAGAAATTGCCAAAATTCTGGATTTGCCAATCGGAACAGTCAGGTCAAGACTTTTCAGAGCCCGCAATATGCTAAAAGAAAAACTAAAACAATATGCCCTTAAAATGGGCTATAAAGATATGAGGGGACTCAGGAACGACGGAGTTAAAGATGAAGAAGAATAAGTAATATGTTTTTGATTTAATAAAAGATAAAGGTTTTTGTCATGAGAGATTTTAACAATGGAATGTCATTGAAAAAACAAATAAATTTATTTTTGGATAATGAGCTGCCATCTGAAGATCAGATGAATCTAATGCACAAAGTGGAATCAGATCCCCGATGTAATAAAATATT
Organism: Saprospiraceae bacterium; assembly: GCA_014379665.1. Lineage (GTDB taxonomy): Bacteria > Bacteroidota > Bacteroidia > Chitinophagales > Saprospiraceae > OLB9. The sequence goes on from JACMLK010000213.1 coordinate 5,731, forward strand.
CAACAGAGAAAAAGATTTCAGAGAATTCGTGAGAAACAATGTTAAAAGACCATCTGTCTCCCCGGGTTTTATTCAAAATCTAAAAGATAGGATACAAAGTTAAGACTCTGTATCTTACCTTTTTAATCCTGATGTACCGGGGTATAGATTTTTAATGCCTGCCCCACAATTCCACTACAGCTTTATCGTTTATCAATCCCTTGGTATCATACCAGAAATCTACTTTTGAAATGACTCTTCTGTTTCCTTCTAAATCGATAATTCTACTTTCCCCACCTTTTCGTATATCTTCTCTAATAACTATTTCCTGCTTTTCCCCATTACCATAATGTACAACCATTCTGTGCATATTGATGCCTGAATTTCTAACTATGACTTTTAGTTTTGAATAAACACCGTCTCCCGCGCCTACTTGTATCTGATCATGGTCCAATCCCCGATTGACCTTTCGCTCTCCGAGTTTTTCCCATCTTTTTGAATCATTGGATGTAAATGAAGATAATGCTATGACGGATGTCAATGCCATAATAAGTAATAATTGAAATGATGTTTTCATGATGACAAATAATTTTAGGTGAATAAATGAATGATTTAAAATTTAGACCTGAAAAGACAAAAAAGGTTTAAGATCTTAACGAAATTTTAATACCTGTACAAGCATACGAATCGAAAGAACTAGTCTACCAGCATTTTTTGTCGATCTAATTGTTGCTGTTTGATATTCGAAGGAACCTCTCTGAATTCGTATTGCTGGTTACGCAATTGTGCTCTGAAACCAACCTCTCTGATCGCATGCTGAATACCATCCGCAGTAAATCTGTAGGCTGCCCCTGCCGCGGAAACCACATTTTCTTCAATCATAATACTACCGAAATCATTTGCCCCGGCATGAAGACAGAGTTGTGCTGTCTTTTTGCCTACAGTAAGCCATGAAGCCTGAATATTGATAATATTGGGGAGCATGATACGACTCATAGCGATCATTCTGATATACTCATCACCTGTACACTGATTGCGTGCCCGTTTTAACTTTTTTAGAATAGTGTCTTCATCCATAAATGGCCATGGAATAAATGCAAGGAATCCCTTGGCGTGGGGTGGTTTTTCACTTTGCACCTGACGTAATGCCACAAAATGCTCCATTCTTTCAAGGTTAGTTTCAATATGTCCAAACATCATGGTGGCCGATGTGGTGATATTTAACTGGTGTGCTGCCCTCATAACGTCAAGCCATTCCTGACCTCCACATTTACCCTTGGAGATCAATCGTCTTACCCTGTCATCGAGTATCTCCGCTCCGGCACCCGGCAATGAATCCAGACCGGCATCTTTGAGGGCCTGTAATACTTCGGTATGGGTGGATTTTTCGAGTTTGGTAATGTGGGCTATTTCCGGTGGACCTAATGCATGCAATTTTAGATTAGGGTACAGGCTTTTCAGTTCTTTAAACAATTGCACATAATAATCCAACCCCAGATCGGGATGATGACCTCCCTGGAGCAACAATTGTTCACCACCCAGTGAAAATGTTTCTTCTATCTTTTGTTTATATTCTTCAATGGTCGTGATATACGACTCTTCGTGTCCCGGTCTCCGGTAAAAATTACAGAATTTACAGTTTGCGATGCATACATTGGTCGTATTGGAATTGCGGTCAATGATCCAGGTCACCGTATTACCGGGAACATGATGCTGTCTGATGGCATTTCCCACATACATTAATTCAGCCGTAGAAGCATTTTCAAATAAAAACAATCCTTCTTCCGGTGACAAAAACTCCAGTCTGAGTGCGCGCTCCAATAAGTCTGAAATCGAAAAATTCATGAATGTTATTTGATTATTTACCAAACAAAGATGGTATTAAATAGTTGATTAATTTGTACCATGTAGCAAGTTAAACTTACAAAAACCA
>JACMLK010000023.1 GCA_014379665.1 Saprospiraceae bacterium
ATGATATCCATATTCAAACGATATATGTTTGAAGACAAATCAGATTCTATATAATATTGTTTCACTGGTTTGAGGATTTTAAGTTAAAGAGTTATTTAAAATTTATTCTCAGTTTTTTTAGTTCACTGTTTTTTGGTGTTTTTTAATTGTAATGAAGGCTGAAGGTTTCGGAATCTTCTGCCTTTTTTTTGCTTATAAGTTGGGTTTGATATTCCCCATATCTTTGATACTCAATATCTGCATGAAGACCTAATATGTGAAAAATGCAACATATCCTTTAAATTATATAACACTTCTGAATACAGAATATCCCACCTTTGTATTAATAATTATTTAATCTCACAAAAAAAATTAATATCATGAGTTTAGGAAAAGTAATGCTCGGTATAGTGGCAGGTGCCGCAGCCGGAGCCACATTAGGTTTGTTATATGCACCTGATAAAGGTAAATATACACGTAGAAAAATTATTCAGAAAAAAGATGATTACATCTCTAATCTGGAAAAATCTTTAAACAAGTTCACAGATGTGGTCAATAAAAAGTTTGACAACATGTCTGTTGAAGTAAGCCACCTTGCAGGGAACGGCAGATCAAAAGCAGAAGACGCATTAGCAGAAGTAACATCTTCCGCTAAATCTAAAATGCATTAATTTCTGTTCTGAGAATGTTGCACCTATGAATTTATTATCTTGATAAAAGGAGCATATAACATCCTTATCATAGACATATTTTCCCCCAATGCCCATAAATAATTTAAAATTGATTTTTTAAATAAGTTTATGGGCATTTTTTATTTTATTTCCTACTAAACAGACTGAAAAAATCTATCTGAAAATGAAAATATTATTTATTTTAAATTCTCAAAGTGAAACGGGTACACCCGGTAAAAAAACAGGTTATTGGCCGGATGAGATTGCCGTCCCGTATGACCAGATGGCTGTTGAAGGAGCTGATAGTTCATTAGCATCAGTTAAAGGAAGGTTGCCTTCGTCAGATCCGGGCGGTGAATTGCCTGAAGGCTTAACCGAAACAACTATGCCCTATGAAATTGATCAGGAATTTAATAACAACATCTTAAAATTATCTACATTGAAGGAAATAGACTACGATGAATTCTTTATCCGGATAGTATATTTTAGGATCGGGTTAAAGATAAGGATTCGATCTCACTGATAGAAGATTTTTACAACAACAATAAGCCTGTTGCTTTTGTATGCCATTCGCCAGCCGCTTTAATGCATGTTAAAACATCCAATGGAACTTATCTTGTAAAGAACAAAGAAGTGACTGGATTTTATAATACTGAAGAAAATGCTATGCAACTAAATGAAGTGGTTCCAATTAAGCTGGAAGATGGATTAAAAAGTTTGGGTGGATTATACCGCAAAGGTCATGATTGGGCTCCATATGTCAGAAAAGACGGGTTACTGATCACCGGAAAAATCCGACGTCTTATGAAGAAGTTGCCAAAGTCATGATGCAAACCCTGGAAGCTTAGATAGACTCTCATAGTAGTACAAAGTTAGTGACATCATATACATACTACATTTTTTTGCAACTGAGAATATTCCCCGCTGCAAAAAGTCCTTATATTTTTCCCAAATACAAAATGTAATGCCTGCAGATAGTATAAACCTTCTACCCCGGCTCCTTCCCTCCGCCGGATTCAGGATAATTACAAACATCAATGCAAAGTACAACTCATCCTGCGTCAAAAAATAATTTCATTTTATTGCATTATATAACTTTATTGATGTCGTCCCTTAGGGTCTACTGTTGGAAGCAAACGAGAAAAGGCATATTGCCTTTAGTGGAGATATCGATGTAAGAACATTACGACCTAAAGATGTCTTTGGGTTAAATGAAGAATTACAAACTACATTTGTAAGGTTGAAAATGTTTATGCTCGCACAAGCATATTAAAAAAAATTCCATCTGTGACGGGTTTATCCGCCACAGATGGAAAGCCTGATTCATAGTTGATAGTTTATTTAACACAATCTGTTTTCTCTTAAAAACGATACCCAAGCGATAAACCAAAACCGGTATTTTTTACCGAAGATTGATCATCCAATAGTCTTTTATCTTCAGGGTTAATATTAACCAATCCTAACTGAGCATCCAGCTGAATAAACAAGCCTCCGTTCAGTTCATATCCAAAAAATATATTGGCCCCCATGTCCAATCTCTTGAGATATGCAGTAGTCAAAGGATCTGATGCTTCCACTACACTTTTGAATTCCACATCTGAGTCCAGTGAGATATTGCCGGTTTCACTATGTGTTTTTCCACTTATACCATAACCGACATAGGGTCCAAAACCCAGGTTAAAAAACCCTGTACCTACATTTGCTTTGTAAACAAAATTTACAGGGACCTCGACATATGATATTTTGAAGTTACCGGAGGACAGGTCGTTTGAATATTTTGCTCCTTTTTGGACAAACTGTATCCCTGGCTGGATATAAAACCCCGTTGATATAGGGAACTGAACATTAACCCCGGCATGAAAACCTAATAAAGGATCATTTTCCAATTTATCCCCGAAATAATCATCTCCGTTTAGATTTTGATAATTTACGCCTCCAAGGATAGCAAAAGAAGTCCTGTTTGTATCAGGGTTTTGCGCATTTAATGCAGGAAAATAAATTATTATAATTGCTATTGCGATACATATTTTCTTGATCATGATATTAAATGTTTTAATTGAAAAATAGGATTATTTAGCAGCTTCTTTTTCTGCCTCTGCTTTCATTTTCTCATTGGCAGTGATCAGAAATTCAACCCGTCTGTTTTGGGTACGACCTGCGTCAGTGTCATTTAAATATTTTGGCAATGTCTCTCCAAAACCGATAGCAGACACCCTCTGGCGGGATACATTATTATCAATAAGATAATCAGATGCGATATATGCCCTTTGTCTTGATAAGTTCATATTATATGAATCGCTTCCTTTGCTGTCTGTATGTCCTTGTATCTCAATATTCGTATCCGGGTAGGTATTCATTACTGTAACTAATTTTTCCAGGGTAGTTTTTGCGTCAGAAGAAAGATTTGCTTTGTCAAAATCGAACATGACATTGCTTCCAAATTCTACAACTATGCCTTCGCCAACCCTCAATACTTTTGCATCAGGTACAGTCTTTTTTATTTCTTCAGCCTGTTTGTCCATTTTACGACCAATTAAAGCTCCTGTAACGCCTCCGACCGTAGCACCAATAATGGCACCCAATGCAGTATTGCCTGCAACTTTACCTATTACTGCCCCTGTGGCTCCTCCGGCCGCAGTACCGACCACTGCCCCTTTTTGTGTTTTATTCCATGACGAGCAGCTGGTAGTGAACAAGCCGGCTATGAGAATAATGAGTACATTAAATTTGAAATGTTTCATAATACATTATAATTTAGTTGATTAATAAGATTGTTTGTAATTATATAAATAAGATGTGATGTTTGCATTAACCCGTTTATGAGTTATCTTGGTAAATCTCATGTGTTTTTTAATAAATTTAAATGTTAAAAATATGAAAGACACTTAAATTTACCAGATTCATACTGCAAAAGTAACTGTATGCTTTTGAGCGAGCATTACACAACTTATGTTAAAAATTGCATAATTCACATGTCCCTTTAAATTCACATGATCCAAAAATCTGTCAATAAAGTTTTTTTATCCCTTATATATCACTATTTTATTCATGTGTATAACATTCAATACCAAATAATCGTGATAATCTAAAATACATTATTGACATGAAAATAATGTAACACCTTTCCATAATTGTGTAACAACATCAATTTTACGTAGGACTACCTTTGTGTGGTGAAAATTCTTTCACAAAATAAATCAAATAAATATGATGTTTCTTAGGAGTTTTGCCCTACTTATAGTTGTATCGGCAATCTTTATCATTGGATGTAAAAAGGATGATTTTGTTGAGATAGACGGAGTTTGTCCGATAGTGGTATCTACTATTCCACTTAACGGTGCAACTAACGTACCCATCAATCAGGTCATTTCTGTGACGTTTAATGAAGAAATGAATTCAGCTACCATTAACCAGGCTACCTTTACAATAATGGATGGAGCATCTGTACAGGGGGTCATTTCATATCTTGGTGCCACCGCTACTTTTACACCCACAAGTCCATTAATTCCTAATACTTCTTATACAGGCCGGGTGTCTACTGCCGTGAAAGATAAAACCGGAAATGCATTACAGGCAGATTATGTATGGACATTCAGCACCGGGGCAATTCTGTCACCTTTGGTAATTTCTACTGATCCTGCCAATAATGAAAGTAATGTGAATCTGAATAAAATTGTTACCGCCACATTTAATATGCCAATGGATGCACTTACGCTTAATTCATCCACTTTTTTTATCAGTCTTGCGGGCAATAAAATTACGGGACAAGTTACCTATTCGGGCACTACAGCTTCTTTTACACCTACTGCTGATTTGAAGTCTAATACGACCTATACCGGTACCGTTACAACCGGTGCGAAAAATCCGGACGGATTATCATTGGCAGCTGATTATATCTGGACATTTACCACAGGAACCTTTACAGCTCCAATGGTTATTTCAACAGACCCTACAAATAATGCGGTGGATGTTGGATTAAATAAAATAGTTACTGCCACGTTCAGCGAACCTATGGATCCATCGAGTATCAACGAATCCACTTTTACTTTGAGACAAGGGGTCACCATATTAAAGGGTACCGTTTCATACTCGGGTTCTACCGCATCATTTACACCTGATGAACCTTTTACTGCCGGCACCTTATATACCGGAACTATAAGTAAATCCGTTAAGAACCCATCAGGTACTACCTTAACCAATGATTATATCTGGACATTTACGACTGAATCCGGCAACACACCTATAGTCATCTCAACCGACCCTGCAGATAACGAGGTGGATGTGGCTTTGAATAAAACCATTTCCGCCACCTTTAGCGAAGTGATGGATCCACTAAGCATCAACAGTACTACATTTACTTTAACTCAAGGTGCCAACGCAATCGCAGGCGCAATATCTTATTCCGGGACAACTGCTTTTTTTAATCCGATACTTAATCTTTTGCCGGGTACGACATACACCGCTACTATTACTACAGGAGCCAAAAATCTTGCAGGAACTCCACTGGCCAATAATTATATATGGACATTTACCACGGGCACATTATTGGCTCCCACTGTGATATTTACCGATCCTGCCAATAATGCTACCGGCGTAAGTCTGGATAAAATTATTACGGCTACATTTAGTGTCCCTATGGATCCTTCAACCATCAATGGTACTACATTTATACTCAAAAATGGTACAACTTCTGTTTCAGGAACTGTTACGTACTCCGGCAGTACAGCTTCATTTAACCCTTCATCCAATCTGTTGTCCGGAACTACTTACACGGCTACAATAACGAACGGTGCTAAAAATCTTGCCGGCACCCCATTGGCTGCAGATTATACCTGGACTTTTTCTACCGGAGCCGTTATTGCTCCAATAGTGATATCTACTGATCCTGCAGATAATGCGACCGGAGTAAATCTCAACAAAACCATTTCAGCTACTTTTAGTGTGCCTATGGATCCATTAACCATTAACGGGTCTACTTTTACCCTTAAAAATGGTACAACTTCTGTTTCAGGAACAGTTTCCTATACCGGAACCACCGCTTCTTTTAACCCTACAATCAATCTGTTGCCAGGTACAGTTTACACGGCAACGATAACTACGGGAGCTAAAAATCTGGCTGGGATCCCACTTGCAGAAAATTATGTCTGGTCATTTACTACGGCGGCCGCTGTAGCCCCTACAGTTATTTCAACTGATCCGGTGAATAATGGTACCAATGTAAGTTTGGATAAAACTATTTCAGCAACCTTTAGTGAACCTATGGATCCGTCAACAATTAACGCGAGTACTTTTACACTTAGGAATGGTACAACGTCTGTTACAGGAACGGTTTCTTATACCGGCACTACTGCTTTTTTTAACCCAACAACAAACTTGCAGCCGGGAACTGTTTACACGGCTACAATCACTACAGGTGCTAAAAATCTGGCAGGAACTCCATTGGCAGGAGATTATGTGTGGACATTTACTACCGTTTCTGACATAGCTCCAACAGTTATTTCAACAGATCCGGTAAATAACGCAACCAATGTAAGTCCGGATAAAACTATTTCAGCAACTTTTAGTGTGCCTATGGATCCATCAACCATTAACGGAAGTACTTTCACACTTAAACTTGGTACAGCTACTGTTTCAGGAACAGTTACCTACTCCGGCACCACTGCTTTTTTAAACCCAACAACCAACTTGCAACCGGGAACTGAATACACTGCTACCATCACTACTGGTGCTAAAAATCTGGCAGGAACTCCATTGGCAGCAAATTACATCTGGACTTTTACCACTTCAGCTGCTACTGCTCCCACTGTAACATCTACAGATCCTTTAAATAATGCTACCGGAGTAAGTCTAAACAAAACTATTACTGCCACATTCAGCGTTCCTATGGATCCGTCCACTATCAATGGTACAACTTTCACTTTGAAAAATGGTACTACATCGATTTCGGGAACTGTAACTTATTCAGGAACAACAGCATCATTTAACCCGACAGAAAATTTACTTTCAGGAAACACTTATACTGCAACCATAACTACCGGAGCAAAGGATGTTCAAGGTACACCATTGTCTAATAACTATGTATGGACTTTCAGTACAGTTGATCCTGCTGGAGGACCTTTTGTGGATCTTGGTACGGTTGCCAGATTTGGTATCATTGCAGGCGTTGGTGTCAGCAATAATGCAGGTTTTAGTGAGATACGCAATATGGATGTAGGTATCAGCCCTGGAGTCAGATCTTCTATTACCGGATTTCCACCGGCAATCATTGTCAACGGAGATATTTATGCTTCAGATGATGTGTCTCCTCCAGGAGTAGCAGCTATGTTAATCCAGGCAAAACAGGATCTTACTGATGCATACAACTTTGCAGCAGGGGCAACTACCCCTGCGCCTGTGACTGTATCAGGTGATTTGGGAGGTACTACGCTTGCACCGGGTATATATAAAACTACATCTACACTTTTAATTCAATCCGGTGATCTTACTCTTGATGCTCAGGGTGATGTGAATGCCGTTTGGATTTTTCAGATTGCGTCAGGATTTACCACAATTGGTGGTGCCGGTGGCAATGTCATCCTTAGTGGTGGTGCGCAGGCAAAAAATGTCTTCTGGCAGACAGGAAGTTCAGCAACTATAGGAGACTTCACTTCATTCTATGGTAACATACTTGCATTAACTTCTGTCACCATGAATTCAGGTGCAACAGCTGTTGGAAGAATGCTATGCATCAATGGTGCAGTAGTAATGACCAATACTAACATTATTAATAAACCTTAAAATTATCTAACATGAAATTCATTTCAAATTTTAAAAACGGAACACACATACAGTGGTCCCCTTACTTCAGATGTATAAAAAGTACTGTTTTGGGTATTTTAATTCTCACCATCATACATGAAAACTTAAATGCCCAGTTGGTTAAGTATGAGAAACCTTCGTGGTGGTTTGGCGTAGCCGGAGGAGCTAATTTAAATTTCTATCGCGGTTCTACTCAACAATTGAATGCGACTTTCACTCCTCCTGTAGCCTTTCATGATGGAAATGGAGCCGGACTTTTTGTAACACCTTTATTAGAATATCATAACCCATCAGGATTGGGTTTTATGCTACAGGCTGGTTACGACAATCGAAGCAGTTCTTTTGATCAGGTGATATCAGATTGCAATTGTCCGGCAGATTTATCCACCAAACTGTCTTACATAACGGTAGAACCTAGCTTTCGATTTACGCCGGGAAATTCAAATTTCTATCTGTTTGGCGGGCCAAGAATTGCATTTAATATGGATAAATCCTTCATTTACGAATTAGGCCTTAATCCAGCAATTCCAAATCAGCTACCTGCACCGCCTGTAACCGGAGATTTAAATAATGTAAGAAATACATTGATTTCCATGCAAATCGGAGCGGGTTTTGATATACCGTTAAACTCACAAGCCAATGAATTGCAGGCTGTCCTATCTCCATTTGTATCTTTTCAACCATACTATGGTCAATCTCCCCGAACAGTGGAGACCTGGAACATTACTACCCTAAGATTTGGTGCAGGCATTAAATTTGGGAAAGGTTCTAAAATGGTTGGAAATTCCGACATCCTGCCACTTGATGAAGGGATATCATTTAGTGTCTATTCTCCAAAAAATATACCTGCGGAACGAAGAATGAGGGAAACTTTTCCACTCAGAAATTACATATTTTTTGACTTGGGATCCACTGAGATACCTGACCGCTATGTGCTGATTAATAAAAATCAGGTACAGGATTTCAAAGAAAATCAACTTGAAGTATTCACTCCAAAAAATCTGACGGGGAGATCTGACAGAGAAATGACGGTGTATTATAATATTCTGAATATTATTGGTGACCGAATGCAAAAAAACCCTAAGTCTGTTATCAATCTGGCAGGTTCGTCTGAACAAGGGCCGGAAGATGGAACAAAAATGGCGCTTTCCGTCAAAAAA
>JACMLK010000214.1 GCA_014379665.1 Saprospiraceae bacterium
AACCCCATTTATTAAAAATTTATACTTTTTACTACAAAAAGTTAATTCAGAAGTTCCTACAATATTTTTTGGGGAAATTAAGTTCCATCCTAAAATATATGGATAGGTAGGTCTAATTGTAAATACACCATGAAAAGAATCAACTAGCTTAGCTTTTTTTTCTCTAGACCTGAAATCTTCATTTTCAATTGGCATACTAAATAAGGCAATTCTCATACAGTTCTTATGATACTCCTTATGTTTTGTACTAAAAAAGTTATAGTACGTATCCCTATATATTTTTTCAACATAAGGATATTCGAAATAAACATATTTTATATCACTTAAATTATTTACAAGGTTCTGTATAATTTTCTTTACCTCGCCCTTTGAATTTCTATTAAAATATTCCAGATATTTTGATTCTATGAATTCAGGTAAATCCTCAATTGATAAAATATACCCATCAATTGTATTCATGAGATCAAGTATTATTTAGGATCTGTTTCAGGTAACTTTTCTTTGACTTCTTGAACTTCTGGAATATCAAGTATAGTAATACTATCTTTCCTCTCATTTATTTTTTGTTCGTCAACAGGATTTTTCACAACGCCTTTATATTTTTTTGGCAATTCTTCTGTATTTTTCTTCAAATTAAACATGGTTGCTAATTTTTACTTTTTCAGAATTTATAATTACAATTGATTTGCTCTGTGGAAATGCTAAGTACAAATCATTTTGGTTATCTAATATTTGCCTAACATAACTAATTCCATTTTCATCAGATATAATTGAAAATATTGTTACATTCTTGAGACCTACTTCCTTACATGTTTCAGTCTCACAATGATATAATAAATTTCCCAAATACGCAACTTTAAGCTCAAAATCTATTATATATACTGTTTTAAATTCATTTGTGTAATGAGAAAAAAGGCTTGTGTCAGAGATTTCATCTGTAACATTCAAAAAATTAAGTAATGCGAAATCCCATTTTTTATTCTTTATCAATACATAAATTATTGACAAGATTAAAGAGACTAAGGAAGTGATTATAACTTCTTTGTATTCAATAATATTTTTTTCATTGACAACGTTTTGCCAAATACTTAATAATTTACCGCTTCCAAATAAATTTTCAAATGATTGAAATAATAGATAAGAAACAAACCCAAAAATGGTTGTATATATAATTATATCGTTTCCTTCAATCTTTTTTGTTGGTACTAAATATTTGCGGATAATTAGTACCGAAAATAAACCTGGGAAGAGTAAAATAAATAATTTTATAATAATTATTGACACATCAAATAAAATAAATATGGTTTATTAAAGAGTTAATTTAAAATGCACTATAAATAGTACAAATTTAAAATAATATTTTTAACAACCAACATATTTAATAAATATGTAATAAAATACTTATATTAATATTCCTTTAATTAATTTAATTTTTAGAAAGACAAAAAATTAATTGATTTGGGAAGAGTATCCAGTAGTAAGTGGTAGTTTTAATTGCCAGTCATTACGTGAATCTTACACAGTTTTTATAACCACTAAAATCATAAAAGGCATTACTTTTTAGCGTTGATTTATTCAATATTTATATCAACTATATTGTCAACTAATACACTGCCAGAAAAGTCTGTAAGCCCATCCGGCAACCTTTTGCTGTGGCATAACCTCTCTACCCACCTATCCGTGCATAAGCTAGGTTACTTCATAATGGATTGATTTCATATCACTGCATTCACTGCCTTCGCAGAGACCATTCAGTCCGGTAAATATAACATAAATTCATACGGATGTCCAAATGCATCTGTAAGAAATGTGATGGAACCTATATGATCAGAATGGTAGTAATACAATACATCCAGACACCTATTCTCATAAAAACAAACACATTGTTAGTTTTCAACGGGCAGAGCACTTTCTTATTGAGATCAGCTGGTTTTACTACATCAGGTTTTAATTACACAAAAGCCCTACAACTCTTTTCAAGATGTATGGCTTTTGTCTTGTTAAAGGCACAAGTTGCAAACATGCGCCAGCTGAGGCATTGCAAGAAATTCATAATCTTGACGATGGTACTGAAAGAACTTTATTCTCCATCATCGATACATTTGTAAGGGATGCTAAGGCTAGAGTGGCTTATCCATGAAAATGCCCCTGCGGATTGCATAGGCATTTTCATTGTCTTTAATTTCTATTTACTCCAAAGTATATAGCTATCGAAAGTATTAAACTCTTTAATAGGATTAATAGAATTATCATTATTTGACTGAGTTGGGCTGCATATTCTGATTCTTCAATTCGTGAAAACAAGACTTCAGAAAAAAACATGTCTATAACGTAAAGAAGTGTGGCTATTAATCCTATAAATAACCATTTTAACACACTGTTATCAAAGCGAAACATTAAGAATATTACACATACTAAAAAAGTTACCCAAATTAAATAGACAACAGTCATTCCTGCCTTAATTCCAAAGAATTTAAGGGCTTCTATTATAGAATTACCTACGGCACCACCTACTATGTATAGCATTACATTATTGAGTAAAAAGTCTAAAATGAAATAAACTATAAGTGATGCACCAAAAATGAATAAAAATTTACTTGACATATTATTTCTCAAATTGTTTGTTCCATTCTTTAATTGAAATTGTTTTATCTCCTTGAATTACTCCTTGAAATACTCCTTCAGAATTTACTTTTATACTAATATTTACATTAATTTGCACATCACCTTCATTCTCTCTTGCTAAAGCCATCGTAGGCCCTGTTGCTTTTCCCTCTGAAGTTGTAAAATTACCTAGCCATATGGAATTTCCAGCACTATCAGAAATTAGAGATTCTTGATTAGGAAAATTGTCACCACTAATTGTTCCTGCCACATTTAATGTGTGATTGCCATTTATATCTCCATTTGTTGTAACTGTTAATTTAGTAAATTGATCTATATCCCATGATCGTGATTGATCTGCATTATTACCAAATGAATGAACATCAAGTTTATTGCCGCTAGATCTATCTTTGACATAAGTGTTTGAATAAGTCCCATCTTCTGGCTTTGAACCTACTTTATATGATAAACTTCTGCCACTTTCAAAACTTCGTGTCTTAGTTTCTGTATCATAATTGATTCCAACAGAAGTACGATAGGATGCATTTCTGTCTAAACTATGGCCCCTATTATCCCCATGATACCTAGCAAAGGCAGGTCCAAAAGTTTTGAAGGGAGCATAACTTCTGGTAATAATTTCAATTGGATATAATCCATCGTTATCAATGAATCTTAATGGATTATTAAAGGTGTAACTATACGGACTCCAAGACGGCATTTTCTCCGCCAGCGGATCCACCCCAAACCACATACTCAGTCTCGGATCCAGATATCTCGCACCAAAATAATGCAATCCCGTAAGTCCATCCTGCTCCTTGCCTGTAAAAGTATAAGGTGTGGCCCATCCCGCAACTTTTTGCTGTGCCATCGCCTCTCCGAATGGCAAATATAACATAAATTCATAAGGGTGTCCCAAAGCATCCGTCAGAAATGTGCTGGATCCTATATGATCGGAGTGATAGTAGTATAATACATTATTACAATTATTCTCATAAAAACACAAACATTGTTTAAAACTTTCGCTTTCTGACCCTGCATCATCAATACATATTGATGTTCTTGGTATTTCATTTTCAATGATGTGATGTTCTATTTCAAACCCCTCCGTAATGTGTTGAATATCTCCTTGTTGTATATCCGGCAATCCATTAACCCATTGTTGTATCTGTTCGTCTTGTGTTTGACAATTATCTTCGTTTTTTGAATTATAAAGTCCCGCAAGTCTACTTGCTATACGCTCACCACCCATAAAATAGTGTTTGCTCACCTGCTTGTACCCGTCTACAACAAAGTCCCCACTTGCATAGGTAGTATAATTGCCAATAGAAAATCCTGTACCTACCGGTTCCCCATTGATAGAAATAGAGGTCTCAAAACCTATACCTTTCAACACACGCTCTCCGCTTGCATCATATATATTATGTTGCAACCTAGTACTACCTGCCTTCACAGCTTTGATTCTATTTGCTTCATCCCACATGATGGATTTGCTATTCTCCCCGTTACTTTCATGATGAGTCACATTGCCATTAGGGTCATATGCAAAGTTCTCTAACGTGGACCCATCAGGTGCGGTAATTGAGTTTAGCGCGTTGACCACATTAAATCCATTGCCATTATAGTTACCGTCATAAGTGTAATTGTAAGTATGACTGTAAGTATTTTCAAACACAGGTGCCCCATTCTTCCCATGATCCTGGTTTTTACTGTTTATACGATGAAAGTCTCCATATTTCATTTTGGTTATATACTCAGCATTTTGATCATTGACTCCACCAACATCCACTCCTTCCCATTTTCCGTCAGATGATGACAATCTGTTGTAGATGTCATATTTATAATCATTACTGTACCAGCCACCTAAATTATTGAACATGGAAGTAACACTATTGTTGACTATATGAGTGATATTGCCTATAAGGTCATAAGAATAAGTGTTATTTAGCATATTATCAGAATTAGAAGCGATTGCTTGTGCATTGTCCAGTCTATTTAGAACTGGAGTATATGCATAGGTATTTGAAGTACCATTGCCAAATTCCACCATTGTTTTCTGACCGAATTCATTATAATGAATATTATTAATATAGCTATAACCTTCTGCATTATATATCGTAAAGAGACTACCTCCAACATCATATTTATAATTTAATACCTCCCCGTCAGGATATTGCATTGTCTTCAATCTATTCCACGAATCATATTCATAGGTATGTACAAACTTTCTTACACCGACATCAGTAGGATCCACTACTGTCCTACACGTCTGTATCACCTCACCCATATTTCCATACTCATATGCAATAGCACCTGACCCATCCAGTTGTGCTTTCAGTTTGCCCAAATTATCGCCTGTATCGGTATGATATAGATACTTTACATTGCTGATTTGATCAGAATTCGGATATGTAATCGTCACAGGCCTGTTCAATGCATCATAAGTGTATGCCACATATGTACCATCGTAAGCTTGTTTTTGATTTTTACGCTCCAATATATTGCCTCGTGCATCATATGTGAAATATGAAGTACCTGCATCCAGATGACCGTATTCCACTACCCTGCCTGCATAATCATATATATTGGTAGATATTGGCACACCTTCAGCTGTGGTAGTGAGCACCTGCCCTATACCATCATATTCAAACTCCGTAGTTTTATCTACATTGACGATCTTTAAAGTCCTGCCATCAGCATCTTGATAGGTTTTATTAATGATTGGTACTCCAACGCTCTGAAGCACGACTACCTGGGTCACTGCGGCATTGACATCATTATAATATGATGTGGTTGACGAACCAGATTCGCTATTTAGTGATGTTAGCATTCTGTCAAACTCATCATAAGTATTATTTATTATTGGGCTACTGTCAGAGTAGTCATAGAAATCTAAACTGCCACCTGGCTCAAAAGCAGCCTTATACTCACTGAGACCTCTACCAAGCGCATCTTTCGTGACCATGCCTGATACAGTCATACCAACTACACCATTTACCAAAGCATCTTTTTTCACCTGCACGGCTTGCCCTAAACCATTGACATACTGTACCGTAGTAATAGTGAAATCATCATTTGGACTAAATTCATCATAATGTTTTGTCACAGCATACGATTTTAGCGCCGGACTATTTACAATATTATATTCGTATTGGATGGTATAATCCGGATCTTTTGGACCTTTTATTGCAGTAGGTCTTCCATAATTATCATACATATACATAGTACTATTTCCACTGATGTCAACGGACTCCCTAGGTACTCCAAATCTAAAATCATAATCAAGCAACATCGATATATAGTCGATCCCATCTGCCGATTTCATTACTTCTATCAGATATTGATCATTAATCACGTCATAACCATAGGTAGTTATTTTTGCTCCGGATGTGCCTGCAGATGATGGCACGGTAGATGTTAAAATATTACCATAGTCATCATATGTCATCTGTATGATGTTTACTTGACCAACATCGTTGTTTAGAATATGAACTTCCAAAACTCTGCCATTATCGTCAATTATATTATTTTCTCTTTGTCTTACTGTTGTCCCATTTGCAACAACAACAATTAATTTAGGTACAGACAATATGTTTTTACTTTCTAATGTAAGATCATTCCAATATTCTATGTTGGACACAAAATTATTTCCCCCGGAATGTTCTACCCTAGCAACCCGTCCGCGAGCATCATAAGTAAATGATTCGCCCTTTGAGATCGGTAGACCTAGATTCACAAACCTTTGTTCTGTGTCGGTGACAACCACAAAAGCCGCAGCGTCACCGTTTGTTCCACCTTCATCGAAGTATTCATCGTAGACTTCATTATTGACATCAGCTGGGTTCATCAACCATGTATTGGCCACTCCTCCCAAGATGCCTGTTGTATATCCCAATATGTGATAATTCATCAGTGACTCAGATAGTTTTATGCCATCAGGAGTAGTAAATACATAAACGGATGACGTCACACCGTTCACTTCATTTAGTACTTCCATAAGGCCTGGCTCTACATCACCTAGCAGTACTTCACTTTTCCTGACTTTGCCATGTAAAAAATAATTGTGGTTATAATGCTGTGTCAGGTTCGTACG
Source organism: Saprospiraceae bacterium (assembly GCA_014379665.1). Classification (GTDB taxonomy): domain Bacteria; phylum Bacteroidota; class Bacteroidia; order Chitinophagales; family Saprospiraceae; genus OLB9. Next base: position 6,695 of record JACMLK010000214.1, read on the forward strand.
CCAAACGCTGAATTCTTGGTTAGCGTCATCTTTATTGTACTCTTGTGTACGAACGTATTCAAATCCATAAAAATCCCGCTCTCGTCTATCATATTTCCCATTATAAAAATCAAACTTCGTCAATCGCTCTTTCACACCCTCTACTGCTTCATCGGCAATGGTATTGTCAGTTATTTTTAACTCTGACATGACCCACTTGCCTGTGGGATTTTCATATGATGGAGCTACAAATTTATAATCCATGGCATAGGTAGCACCTAAAGGATTTTTTACGGTTTTCAATTTGTTGGTTCTTCTATACAAGTTATGCCTTATTACCATCTCCTCCTCTGAGCTTTGATGTACAAAGTCATTGTATCCATCTCCATCATAGTCTTCTATAGACTTGAGAATCGTATTATTGGTAGAAGAGTATGGTATCCCATTGAAGTTTAAAGGGAATTTCAATGTCACGAAAGGTATGGGAACTATGATGGCAACAGTAAAGGTTAAGTTCACACTGTTGTCCCATGCTTTTGATTGTTTGTGCATGTTCCAATCTAGTGTACAATCACCTATATATTTGAAGCTTGTACCTGTATTTATAAATAAATGATAATTCAAACTAAAAAGTATTGAACTCTTCATCAAAACATCCTGCTTTCCATCACCATTAAAATCACGTACGATCACATTCATGTTATTTTCTGAGTAAGCCCCTGAGTAACCAGCTTGAGCTGATAATGCCTGGAATAGTGATACACCAAGCCCGATACCAAAAGAAGAGCTTTCTTGTTTGAAAATTTGATGGTTGGTTAATATTTCCAACCCTTCGAATGGCCATTCTGGATCTAGTTCAGACATAGGAGTTATTTCTTTACCTAGGTTTAACTTTACATATAATTTGTTATTATCAGGATCTACGCGTACCCTATCTGGCAGACCATCTCCATTCATATCGAATAACAAAAAATCACTAAAAGACTTATTGGTAGTACCATTACCACTTACACTTACTTGACTACCACCTTTGTGTGATTCCAGATATAAGTTCCTTTTGCCCATCTGTATCAAAGTCTTTTCACCTGGTTTTCCGTAGCTACCCGCTATAGTATGTCCTTCATTCATTTGCTTATCTACACCCACTAAGTTATAGTCTGGAACATCCAATTCTGTGGCATTTGTAAATCCACCTATGGGTGATGTATATTGCACTACATTATTCTGCACCACATCAGGATATCGGTCACCATTGATATCCATAAATTCGTTTAGATTTTTTGATACAGAACTTTTCGACTTAGTTTTACTAAGACTTATCCCTGCATTGATCCCATAATTTATGCTTTTTGAGTTAGAAACCGACACTTTGTTTTTTAGCGAACACATGCCATGGTAAGATACCTCCATCATTAAGGATTCAGGCTCATCAGCTCCTACCAATTGAGGACCATCAGAATACAAATCTATCGCCCGGCCAGCAAATCGAGAAGAAAAATTTTCTTTGGTAAAGGTCACATATTTTTCTATTATCCCACCTTCCACAATCTGTTTGATGGGCAGTCCCGGTGAAAATGATCCACCTCGATTTATAATATTATTAAAAAGTAGATTATCATCAGTAAAATCTTCAACCTCGCCCTCATCTTCGCCATCAAATGGCAAATTGTTCTCCCATACACCAAAAGCATCAATTTCTCCTTGTGTGATAGTCATCTCAAAGTTGGCAGGATTCAGCAATTTTCCAAAATCGTCATGTGGTGTATCTGGGGAATTATCTCCATCCTGATTGTAAAAAAACTGTCCCCAGCCTCTATACATAGTACCAAACACCGAAGGTCTGTTTTGGAATAGATTGATATTCCTTCTTGTCAGTCTTGATTTTCCGGATGGATCATTCGTGTTAGCGCTAGATGAGAAAAAGCCAAGTTGACGATTCCAATTTTCTGTAAGTTCTAATCGTCCAAAAAATGCTTCACAAATGTAACTTGCATCTGCAGCAAACTCAATGGATATAATAGTACTGTAAGCTACTCCCAGTGGTATTACCATCGGATCTTCTGACCCAAGTGTTATTCCGGATGCTGTCAATGTTGCTGGAACTACTATGGATGGCTGCCCTAATCTTTTAAGTATAATATTGAAGTGTCCGGTGGTGCAAGGCTCCATTGGGTTCGGGCACAATCCTGAAAGCAAACTACCATCAATAGCCGGATGAAAATACAGCTTATTCAAATGCGAAAATTCAGTCAAATCCAGTTGTACATCGCTGCGCCATCTTTGCACAGTTACGTCAGTAGACATGGGCAATGTAAATGTTTTATACACAGGATATTGACCCACTGGATGTATGACAGGTTCAGCAGGCTTACTTGGATCTGGATTGACGACCAATGTCACAACAGGATTCCATTGCAATGATGACCAATCTACATTAGATTCACTTTCAAAACTATAAAATAATATATGAGCCTTAGAGTTTGTTGACATAATAACATCAGTAGAAGGTGAGTTAAGATCTAATTCAATAGTCACTTCACTGCCTTCAGCTTTCATGTCCAGAATATAAGCCTTCGGAATCACATCTGCTGTTAATCCTTGTAAAGCTTCTAAATTTGGCAAATTCCATTCAATTTTATAAGTGCTGCCCGCCACATAAGGCAATAAAGTACCCGTAGGTGAACTGACCAAAAATCCATCAGAATAACTTCCTTGGTAAGGTGTGATTCCACTAGCATCTTCCCTGTCACTTATTATGCCTTGTCCACTTACATTGACAAAATATATGTAAGGGTCAAAGTTTACTATATCATTTACATCTTTAGCATGTAATCTAAAATATATTCTCTGTCCTTTTTTAACCCTTATATGTTGATTGGTAGATCCCGCAAAACTACCGACTTGTTCCAAACCCGGATCATTTAAAGGGTTACATGGTTGTGTCATAGCCAGAAATTCTGCATTGGGTCCCTGTTCTCCTGCATCAAAACCGAAATCACTCAAATAATCCAAAATGACTTCATTTCCTGCTTTATAGATTCCAATGCCACCAGATAAAACATTATTTCTGGCTGTAAGCATATTTCCAGCGTGCCTGTAGTCAAATTCATTTGCAATAATATCGTCCTCTGTTAATGTTAACAATATATTATCTTCACATGGACAGCCAAATGCGTCCTGACAATTCAAACAGGGGCTCAAAACTGTATTGTTATTCGGACACGGATCTACCACATTAGTATTTCTACAAAACAGTTCACCTGAATTTGGTGGCGGCATAAAAATACCACCTGTTGATGCGGTCACATCGGCATATAATCGACACGTACCTGAAAGCAAACCATCATCTCTGGTATAAAAACCGTTTACATCTGTCTCAACTGATATCTTTACTTCACCAACATTATCAAGGCCAAATTGCATAGATACAAATCCATCAGCAGGTGCTTCATACACTTTCACCACATCAAATCCTGGTTGCTCAGTGAATTTAAATTCTTCTTCTATATCTGGCTCTGTGGCGGTGATTACACATCCCTTTACAACTTGATTTTCTGTCAAACTGCTGTTTTGTGTAAAGGTAGGTATCCCACCTACCAGATGATTAAACAAAATCACCCCTTTATATGATATATCCGGCAACATGTCTCCATTTGCATCGACTACAAATATCATGTTTTCCGATTTGCTTTTTGATGTTCCGGATCCATATGTACCTCCCACTGACCCACCTACAGCCAAACTTTTAGATTTAGTGCTCGATGATGACTTACCATAATAAAATTCTGATAAGTTTGCTATTGGTTTGCTTTCAAGCTCAAAACTATGTTTGATATCAATGTCAGACTCTCTTGTGACCAAATGTTTAAAATACTTCAATGTATTACCGGATTTAAATACGATGTCTGAATATCCATCTCCGTCGATATCTATATTACTTATGTCTCCATCAGTAAATCCACTTCCCCAGTTAAGTCCACCGTCGCCTGATATGGTAGTGCCTCTTGCCCAAGGTTTAAAGCCCAATCCAGCACCACCTCCGAAGCCACCACTGATGTTATTTGTTTTGGTAGTACCAAGGGCAGATTTTATTAATTTTACTGGCTGTTGATTTTCATCCAAATGCTGAGTGATAGGGCCAAAAGGTGTAGTGATATAAGTCGTACATGGCTCATCAGAACGACTAGCAATGTTCTCATTATTTTCTACAAATGTTTTACTAATTGATGCAGAAATATTCCCCATAGATGGAATATTATGATTTGAAGGATTATTCTTTAGTGGTACTGGTTTTGTAGTTAAATGATCATCAAGTTTACTATTTTCAGATGTTGTGTAGGTATTTTCTTGCAATAAGGAAATTGATTTTGATCGCATATTTGGCACAGGACAACATTCACCTTGAATTACAGTATAATCTACTTCTATTTCTACATTATTAAATTCATAAAATATTGACTCAATTGAATTTTCACTGTCCAAACACTCAAATTCAAATGTTAATTGACCAGTACCAGTAGGACAGTCAAAATGTGGACCATCTACCGGTTCATTGCCATTACACGGCACAAAACGACTAGAATATCTTCTACCAACTATACAATCAATTACCGCTGTATAGCTATGACAATTACATGGTTCCTGTGAACATGCATCCCCAATCCCATCTCCATCACTATCTGTTTGTCCAGGATTATGGTCATCAGGGCAGTTATCACACTCATCTCCGACACAATCAACATCACTATCTTCTTGTAGTAGATTGTACTCATATGGACAGTTATCACAAATGAAGCCTACGCCATCACCATTTGTATTTATCTGCCCGGAAAGTAATAATGTAGATATAAATCCGGTAGCTTCATCACCATCCAGCTGGTCAGGATTTTGCACTTGTGGACAGTTGTCGCACGCATCACCCACGCCATCATTATCAGTGTCAAACTGGTCTATATTTGTTGCCGTAGGGCAATTATCGCATACATTACCTACACCATCCATATCAGTATCGAGTTGATCAGCATTAGCTAAATGTGGACATATGTCACAAGCATCAGCAATCCCATCTCCATCACTATCTGCATTATCATTCCCTAAGAGACATAGATCACATCCATCAGGAATTCCGTCTCCATCATCATCCAATTTATCAATATATCCTGGACACTTATCACATGCATCTCCCACTCCGTCATTATCAGAATCCTCCCCACAATCAAAAACCGGACATGGCTCATTCAGGACATTATATACATGTGGACAATCATCACAATTATCAGGTATTCCATCTTCGTCAGTATCAGTGGTGCCAGTACAAGGATCTTCAACACATGGCATTGATATATCTGTCTCTATACCTAAAAAATCACATTCTGTACCAATATCATCATAATAATCGAATTCATGCTTCAGAAAAAGAGTTCCATCACTTCCATATTCTTCCATTTCCTTTAGAAGTTGGTAGAAATATTTTCCATTCTCTCTGACAAATATGTATTTCCTTATCAATGCACCATTAAATGTGATCTCAATGTCATCAAGTATTCTATCATCTACCTGATGAAAACCAAGCCTACCTGATGACTCTTTCATAATTCTTCCTTCTGCAGCCATATTGAAGTTCACGTTGTACTTTCCTTTTAAAGGGTCGTTTATATGTCCAGTGTAGTTGATATGATTGATATACAGATTATTGCCAACTTTAGCATATTCGTAGGTTACGGTATTGCCAAATACATCTTCTGTTTTTGCCAGTGCCCAAGATCCAACATTGCCAACAATGCCATCACCATCCGTAAGACAATAGGCATTATCTTTAGATGCCCCATCTAAGGTTCCGTAGTAATTTATAAGACCAGAAGCTGTTGTAACCTTCCAACAATATTCTTTTGGATTAGCTCCTATCCTTTCTATTTTATTGAATGAACCCAATCTTCTTTCATAAAATCTAAAATCAGGACTCCTATCTCTCAAAGTCTCACAATTGGTTTCACCAGGTGTAGGTGAGTATGTTCTGTTGGGCATATAGCTCACACCATCAGCATCTGAATATATCAGTTGTTCACCATCATAGGTATAGATTTCTGATTCTTTGTCAGGATGATATGTGGGTGTACCCCATCTGGTATCGATAGATATCATGGATGTACCTATATTCCATCCATACCCTATCCAGCTATTCCCACCATTACTATTGTACTGAAGGGTAAGGTTGGGTTGCATACCATTTCTACCTGCCGGAATATTGAGCGGATAACTTATATTTCCATCACCTTTTTGATTTGGTGTGGGTGGCGACATCAGGTTTACACCTGTCATTGGGCTTATGGCTTCCATACCAGAAAACATAGTTGGCGAAAATGCAGTTACATCAGAGGACTCTGGTGCCTGTATCACACCATTGATATAATCTGTGTCTCCATTGTCCATTGCGTGTACAAATACCAGGCTTTTCACCGCATCTATTGAGTCAATTTTCGCCGATAACCAAGATTTTGTATTTCTATCAAAATAAAATGTTTGAATATCGGCTAGTCCTTTCCCTCCCGGTAATAGTAATGAGTCATACGGAATGGTAATATACGAACCAATCATAGTAGGATCGTAGACCCTGAGCGCTTTATTATCTGGCACTATGTTTATAATTCCCGATGTCAATGGTGCATATTCTAATGCATCAATAAAGGCAAAGGCGACACCAGGCTTTTCAGATGTATTAGTAATAGTACTGTTGGAAATTGATTCTCTGTATGGAAACTCTATTTTATCAATTGAAAAAGTGATAGTGGTTTCACCCTCGGGTTGATCCAACATTTGTATTTCAAAATTGGAGTTTTGTGCCCTTTCAATATCTATTTTTTTAATAATTTCATTACTTCCTGATTTCAATTGAAAAGCTTCACCCAGCAATAAAATTTTGCTTTTTTCATGTGTAAAAGCATGAACATAAAGATACAAATCCCCATTTTCAAGCTGGGCTATTTTCGTATTATTAAGTTCAATATGCTTATTGGCAACATTGTTTTCAATTTCTTTTTCAATGATTTGAAGATCTTTGACTATGCAATGCGTATTAAATTTGTTATCAATATTAAAAAATATCTTATTTACACCTTTTACAAGTTGGGATGCGTGAATATATTCAATCACCTTATTGGCTGGACTATCAGGAATAAATAATTTTCCACCGATACCAGTATTATTATTAATGCTTCTGAAAACACTTTCAGCCCCTGCCACTTTTTCAAGTGTATAGCTCAGTAGATATTCTTTTGTAGAAGAGATATCATTTTCTAAACTTACATAAAACACATTATCATTGGGAGCATCCAGCCCGGTTTCATTATTTCCGATTACACCCATTGCCAAATCACTTTTGTATGCGATTTGGCCAGTAGTAGACCTATCTGCATTGGGAAAAACAATAGTTTTCAGTGGCTTAGTCCTGTACCCCACTTCGTTAACATTTTGCCCCAATGTATTTTTAGGGTTATTTAAATTTTCATCTTTAGTCTCGTTAACGATCGAAATTAATGAAGGCTTTTTGGTACTTATATTCTTTTGTTTGTTTTTTGTATTTATATTGCCTGAATTGCCATAAGTTGCTCCATTATGCAAATTACTTTTAGCGTATACTGGTGACTTGTGCGTACTATATGAAAACCTAACATCGTCATTAACTTTGACATATGTGGCGCTGGTTATCGCCAATCCAATTATAGGGAGCATCATATATCTGCAATAATAGTATGCAGAAAATAGAATGATTGAAATAATATTATCAGTGATGGATGAGTTAAAGCCTATTTTAGAATTTTGAATTTTCATATCTTTTTTTTTAACTTTAGTGCAATATTCTAATTTCTTTATGATTCCGGATATTACACTAAATTACTATAACTTTATAATTTTGTTGATCACGATCATTTGCAATATGGATGATATACACCCCTGGCATACCAAATTCATGATGTATGGCATTTCCTACTTCAAATTCACTTACTAATATGTCTTTTATCACCATTCCGGTTTTTGTCATGATTTGGATTTTATGAGTCCCACAATCCTCGCAACCTAATCGGATGGTAATGTTTTGTCCTGTATTTACTGGATTAGGTTGTAGTGATATTGAATTTTGTGTAGTTCTTGATACCACGTTTTTCAAGTGTTTGTCATTTTCTGATTGTATGAAGCTAAAATAGTAATTACCCTTATATGGTCTCAAAGGAAGTGCTGCCGTATATAATCCAAATTTGGTATCCCAATCCATTTTTACAAATTCGCCTACCATATTCTTTAAACCTGACTCAGAACTGCTCACCAAAACATAAGTATGCTTTTTAAGATCATAATTTGGAATATCCTGAATAGCAACACTAAATTTCAATAACTCATCTTTTGCGGTGTTCCAATTAAGGTTCATTTTCCATTTTCTAGGCATCATGCTCACTTGAGATGCTATATCTTCCTTAAAACCAAAATTTTCATTATCATCAGACCAAAAGATATAATCACCATCCAGAATGTCACTATGGTTGTCGGCATTGCTTATTTGCAGATCATTGAGCGATAATATTAAGGAGATTTCATTATTTACATTATTACTTTGCCTTTGATCCAAATCTGTCAATCTGTCTTTGCCTATGAATGTAATATTATGTGTATATCGCCCATTCTGTGAGAATGTCCATATCGGATGACCGTTGCCATTAAGATAATCATCATACTCCCTTAGATCAATACCATATTTCATTGCCAGTTTACTTTCGACGATTTGCTGATTCTTATTTTCCAGTATTTGATCAAAATAGAGTATTTCTGCCACTTCTCCTTGAAAACCATATTTAAATTTGGTATCCCCACCTATGTACATATTTGTGCCAAAATTATCAAATTTCGGACCGTTCATCATTGAAATAATGCTAACGAATCTTGGTAATATCTTTTGCTCATGGTAGGTAAACCAGTTATGAAAGACTACGGCCGTATCCAATATTTCCATACAGGATGCGCCACGTTTCAATTCGCCCATTTTATTGCCATTCACATTTCTGAATACACAAAACATACTTACATCATCACGCTTTCCACCTATTTCGTGTATAAATATTTGGTCTGGGTCATATGTGTCATAACTATGAAAATTAAACAATTTGGCTTCATCCAAGGATGATACCGCAGGCTCCTCAGATACCCATGAGTAAATTGGCTTAAGTGCTGAACTTTGTCCTGTACTTTTGCATGTGGCAATAGCCATGACTAATATGAATAAAAGAGAACTTCTCATATGACCATATTTTTAATAGTGCAATAAATAATTAGTTATTCTTCCAATGCTCTGACTCTAAGAATCAAATCATTCAATAATGCTTGTTGAGTTGCCAACTGAGTTGTTAAAGTATCAATTTGTGTTTGTTGATTATCAATGATCCCTTGTTGTTCTTGAACGGCTTTCACCAGAGGTACAACGAATTCAGCATATCGTAATGAATAAAATTCATTTTCTCCTCCTGATTTCGAAATTCCACTAAATTTGTAATTTATAGAATCCGCTGCCATTTCTACTTCTTGGGCTATGAACCC
>JACMLK010000024.1 GCA_014379665.1 Saprospiraceae bacterium
CTATCCAGATGGAGGTTCAGGTTCAGTCATTTGCCTATTCCACCAATGATGAGATTAACGATATGACATTCTACCGTTATAAACTGATCAATAAGGCATCTGAAGATCTGGTAGATTGTTATTTTTCCATGTGGATAGATCCTGACTTAGGATGCTACCAGGATGACTTTGTAGGTTGTGATGTGCCCAGATCTCTGGCTTATGTATATAATCAGGATGCTGTGGATGGTAGTAGTGGTACTTCCTGTGAAGGAACCAATACGTATGGAACAGAAGTACCAATTCTAGGGATGGATTATTTCAGAGGTCCATTGGGTCCTAAGGTGTTCAAAAGAGATCTTAACGGAGGAATCATACTTGACGAAAATGGAAATAAAATATTATTGGAGCCTGAGCCATTTTCAGGCCAACAGGACACCCTGGTGGAATTGGGAATGACATCCTTTACCTATGCTGAAAACGGTGGTATTGGCTCTCCACCACCTGCTACACAGGATCCGCAAAGAGGAAGAGAAACAGGATTTTACAATTATATCAGAGGGCTTTGGGCAGATGGTACGCCGGTCACCTTCGGAGGTTCAGGTTATAATCCCGGAAGTACAGACAGCATTCGGTATGTTTTTCCTGACGAACCAAACAAATCAACCGGTTGGTCAATGTGTACTGCAGAGCTTCCATTTGGTGACAGACGAACTATGCAGGCAACCGGACCCCTTTTATTACAACCGGGTGCTACAAATGAGTTGATACTTGGAGTAGTTTTTGTACCTGACCTTGATTATCCTTGTCCGGATATCACCAGACTTAGATTTGCGGATGATATTGCGCAGGCATTATTTGATAATTGTTTTGATATTACAGACGGCCCGGATGCACCGGACATTACTGCGATTGAACTCGATAAAGAACTGATTATTCTTTTATCAAACGAAGCTACTTCAAATAACCTGAATGAGAGTTATGAAGAAAAAGATCTTCAGGCTCCAAATGATGTAGATAATACTTATAAATTTGAAGGATACAGACTGTACCAGCTTGCCAATGCAAGTGTTACAGCACAGGAGTTAGGCGATATTTCTAAAGCCCGTCAGATTGCTCAGGTCGACGTGAAGAATGGGGTAAGAGAGATATATAACTGGAAAGGTGAACCCAATCCTCTTGATCCGATATTCGGACCAACTATCTGGACACCGACTAAAGAAGTAACCGGTGAAGATAAAGGGATCAGAACGACATTCAGGATCACTGAAGATCAGTTTGCATTAAGTGACAGACGACTAATAAACCATAATCAATATCATTTCCTTGTTTTAGCTTATGCATATAACAATTGGCAGAAATTTGATATTATCAGCGGAACAGGACAAAGAAGGCCTTATCTGGAAGGAAGAGGTAATGTAGGAGGTCCTAATAAAAAAGCGTATACTCTTGTGCCAAGACCTATTGTATATGAAGAACTTCACTCAGCATACGATGATGGCCCGCAGGTGACCAGAATATCAGGGGAAGGTAATCCGGGAAAATTTCTTGATATGGATGAAACCATGTATGAGTTGATATTATCAAAGACTCATAGTGGCAAAATTCTATATAAAAATGGGGCCGGACCAATAGATGCAAAAGTTGTAGATCCTTTAAGAATGAAAGATGGCAAATACCGTTTGGAAATTACCGGAAATTTCAACTACAACAGAGCTTCTTGTTCTTTTGATGCCGGTGCTGTGTGGAAACTTACGGATATTACCAATAATAAAGTGTTACTTCAGGACCGACCATTAGCCTATATAAAAGAATATATCATAAATAATCTTGGATTTTCTATCACTGTAGGTAATTCGGATGATCCAGGTGTATCAAAAACAGGCACCAATGGTGGAGTAGGAGCCACGTATGATTATAAAAATGCAGCCGGTCCAAAATGGTTCAACGCCATTACTGATGGTGGTGTGATTCAGGCTGGTGCAGATGGTGTCAGAGAAATTGATTTTGTAAAAGATGCTTTTGCAGCTGATCCTAATGCCGCACTTTCCAGACTTGGATTAGGATATTTTGTTCCGTTTTACTCGACAAAATTTGAGGTAGACGTAGATGTTCCATTTTATCTGAGTCCGGCTGCCAGAGATATTATGGCTACCGTAACCAGCAACTCAAATAATTTATTAAGATACAGAGATCTTAATAATGTTGATATTGTGTTTACAAGTGACAAAACCAAGTGGAGCAAGTGTGTGGTAGTTGAGACAGCCTTTAGTGACTATATCAATGGCGGATTTGCCACTATTGGAAATTCGAAAAATTTTGAGGTCAGGTGGTCACCATCAATTGATCAAAATGGAAATCCTACAAACGATGGTACATTTGGTTTCAGTTATTTCCCGGGATATGCTATAGACGTGGAAACCGGCAAACGACTGAATATTTTCTTTGGTGAAAATAGTGTATATTCAGGTGATAATACTAGTATTCTTGATGGTAATAACCCGATAGGAGGAGACCTTATTTTTAATCCTTCTTCCCAACTTGTTGCAGAAGGTGTTCAGGTCCCCTTAGGTATAGTACTTGGTGGTCAACATTATATTTATGTAACCAGACAGGAATATGATGAATGTAAAACCATAAATGATAAGCTTAAGAAAACGGCAAGTGGTGCAGGTCCAAGTACCATAAATAAAACTAAAGCAGCAGCAGCAGTGACCTGGGTATCCTTTCCTCTCGGAGTAGCAAGTGCTCCAATGTTGTCCCTGGATAAAGGATTAATACCTAACGATCTTACAGTAAAATTGAGGGTAAATAATCCATACGGTGAATCAAGAAAATATAATATTGATAAGGAGCGTGATTGCGAAACTGATGGTGATGAACCGGTGTATGAATTTGAATTCAGAAACACTCAATCCCAACAATTAGTGACACAGGAAGAATATATAGGGGCATTGGCCAATGTCAATGTAGTTCCAAATCCATATTATGCGTACAGCGCTTATGAAACCTCACAGTTTACCAGTGTTGTTAAGATTACTAATCTTCCATCCAAAGCAACGGTTACCATTTACAATATTGACGGTAGTTTTATCCGACAATACAACAGAGATGAACGTGGAGCTATACTGTCAGGCACAAACCGGCCTACATCCACTACTCAGGTGTATCCTGATCTGGAATGGGATATGAAGAATTTCAAAGATATCCCGGTTGCAAGCGGTGTTTATCTGATCCACATTTCAGCACCGGATTACAATGAAGAACGAACCATAAAATGGTTTGGAATCGGTAGAAAATTCGATCCAAGCGGATTGTAATAAATAATAATCAGGGAGCAGTTTTGTCACTGCTTCCTGTTATTTTAATTTAATAATTGAAAAACAAAACATAATGAAAATAAGAATTTACTCAATATTGTTAGTATTAATTGGTATATCTTATAACATAAATGCGGGGAATCCTGACAGACAAGGACAGGCAGGGGCAAGTGAGTTACTTATGAATCCATGGGCCCGAAGTGCCGGATTACACTCCATGAGTACCTCTTCAGTGATGGGTGTTGAGGCTATGAGAATAAATATAGCGGGATTGAGCCGTATAAATAAACTTGAATTTAGTATTTCAAACAATAGATTATTTAGCGGCACCGGAATGAACCTTAACAGCTTAGGGTTTGCTACCAAACTTGGCACATCCGGAGCCTTTGGTGTGGAGTTTGCTTCCCTTGATTTTGGACAGATTCCCATTACAACTACGAATCAACCTGCTGGAACCGGCGGAAATTTTTCTCCTAGTTTTTTTCAGTTGGGTATTGGTTATTCTTATACATATGCCAATAGGATTTCTGTAGGAATGTTATTTCGTGCTA
>JACMLK010000215.1 GCA_014379665.1 Saprospiraceae bacterium
AAGATTTTCCACTGTTTTTTTGTCATTACCGGCATAAATTTTATTATCAATGATGGCAGCCGGACGTTTTAGAAAAGTGTATTCCGAAAGTATAAGTTTTTTATAATCTGATTCTTTGACAGGTTTATCTTGATGAGATATCTCTCTGAGTTTTTGGGCTCGTTTATTAAACAAAGCCTCGTAACTACCGGCTTGCTTTTTCATGAATTCCAGGTCTTCTTTTGTGATATTATGTGCCTTGATATCGACCAGTTCTACCCCATCCGTATTCAATTGTTTCAGGATATCACGACAGGTATCACAAGTGCTGAGGTGATAAATTCGCTTCATGGGTTACACAAGGTTTAATGGCTTATTATCAAAAGGATGCAACGCTGTGCCTTTGATGTTTGCCTCGGCTCTTAGTGAATACTCAGAATGCACCCCACGTGCTTTTTTTGCCAGTTTTACCAGACCTTTGGCAAATATATTGCTGTCCTCGAGTTTGTCCATTTCGGACTGGACGTAGATAAATTCCAGTTCAAACGGAATCTCAATAATATCATTTTTGGAAATAGTGATATTTTCAATTTTCAATAAATCACCCATCGGATATTCGTTTATCAGTTTACTGCTACCCCGCCCTCTGGAATATTTTTCAATCATTTTCAGATGAATGCTTTCTATCAGGTTGTTGTCGCTCAGAGAAGTAAGTTTTACGATTCCAGATACGATACCTGCCTCCTTATCAACCTTATCCGGTACAATGAGTTCAAGTTTTACACCTTCTATACCCAATATTTTTTTTACTTTTCCAAACATGTTTTGTGTCTTTGACTGTTGCTAACAGATTTATTAAAGGAGAAGTTCTGTGAAACCGACCAATACCAATGATAACCCGATCATCAGACGAATCTCATATGCCAACTCTTCCCTAAAGGGTTGGCCCATTTTGATAGAAATTCTTCTTTTGTTTTTACCAGATTATTAAAAACCATGGTATTTTCATTGATCAGACCCTTTTCATAGGCATCTTTCAAATCATGAAGTAGAACTAACTTAATAATGTTAGCCTCTTCACTTTCAGGTTTACCGGTTTTTTCGAAATAAGCTACCTCAGTTCTTTCAGTCAGAGATAGATTATATTTCCGCTCGAGTGCTTCAATAAAATGAACAGACTTATCTATTGAACAACCACTTGTACCTGCAAATCTTTCGTCCACAAATAGTACTATAAACCTGTGATGAAATATATCTCCATAGGTATACAATCTGGCATTATGGCTTGTCCAGTTTTCCAGAAAGGCGTTAAGGTCATCTCTTATACAATCAACCTCATCATCAGTGAGAAGACTTTTAGACTGATAAATCCATACTTTTGAACTGTCATCCAGGATTTTAATATCTACAATCATTAGCGTATTTACTCCTTTTATAATAATTTGGTAAAGGTAATCATTGTCATAGAAAAACAAACAGATAACTGATATATAGTGCTTTTATACAATTCTCCAGTTTGATGGTATAAAATCCGTATTTGTCCTATATTTGTTTCAAAATGTGTCATGGTTTTATTAAATATTCATAGATCAAATATATTATAAATGTTGCCAAAAGGCTTTAACTATATCATTGATATCTGGATAAATGAGTTGGAAAAATATGACTTCAATCTTTTGTGTATAAAACCTACTCCAACATACTGGTCACTTGGACAGGTTTATTTTCATCTGATACAGGAAACAAAATTTTTCTTTGAACAGGTAAATGTCTGTTTATCCAATACTAATCATCAAACGGAGCAAAAGTCAGATGCTGCCGGAGTGATTTTTTCTAATTATGATTTTCCTGATGAACAAATAGTCGGACCACCATCAAATGACAAAACCCCTCAACCAGAAAACAAACAACAGTTGTTGAATGGTTTATTGGATCTGAAGGATGAAATCATCACTTTGGAAATCTTAATAGAGAAAAGTCTATTTAATGGCAAAACCCGTCACCCGGGGTTAAATTTCTTTAACGCCAGAGAATGGTTTATGTTTGCAGAAATACATTTCAGGCATCATTTAAGACAAAAGAAAAGAATAGATGATTATTTAAAAACACTGAATAAGTAGAATATATAGGTATAAAATATAATTGGCATCATATTTGAATAATATATAATATCTCATTCCTAAAACATATTCGCCTCTGTAATTGTCAATTTTTACAGAGGCTTTTTTATTAGCTATAACGTACTAAAGCGGTCAAATTTATAATGTGAAATGCACTTTGCAAACTCATATAAGTTATAATGATGTATCTTTGCATTTTATGATTAAAATACACAGAATGAAGAGGATAATCTACGTCTTTTGCACCCTTTTTTTATGGAATTGTCGTGAGTCTTTTCAGCAGAATAACTTACAAAATGACATTAGTACCAGCCAGACCGGAAAAAAAATAATCGGTGATGACGAAAAAAATAAAAACTTAACTCCCCTTGATACTTCCTTGTATAACCAAATAATTCTGGATCTCGTGCATCATAAACCGGATCAAAAATGGCCGGTAAAAACACCTTACCCTCTTCCGGGTGCATTGCTTCCCTTCCATAGAATAGTAGCCTATTATGGAAACCTGTACACTTCAGATATGGGGATTTTGGGCCAGAAACCGGCAGATGCAATGCTCAAAAAATTGATGGAAGAAGTAGATTACTGGCAAAAAGCCGATTCACTCACATCGGTACTTCCGGCACTCCATTATCTCGCAGTGACTGCACAGCATTCGCCGGGGAAAGGAAAGATGTATCGTTTGCGGATGCCGGATCAACAAATTGATGAAGTATTGGATCTGGCCGGAAAAGTAAAAGCGATTACCATTCTCGATATTCAGGTTGGCCACAGTACGCTTAAAAAAGAAATTCCAGAGCTGGAAAAATACCTAATGATGGATAGCGTTCACCTTGGCATTGACCCGGAATGGTCTATGAAAACAGGTCACGTACCAGGTAAAAAGACCGGGACTATGGATGCGGAAGATATAAATTATGCCATTGATTATCTTTCAGATCTGGTTAAAAAGCATCAATTGCCACCTAAACTTCTGATCATACATCGGTTTACCAAAGGTATGATTACAAATTATAAAAAAATAAAAACCTGTCCGGAAGTCCAGATAGTTATCAATATGGATGGTTTTGGTTTTGCTGCAAAAAAAATAAGTACCTACCGAAGTTTTGTAGCCGCCCAACCTGTTCAATTTACAGGGTTTAAACTTTTCTATAAAAACGATGCCAAAAATCCACCGCATAAATTGATGAGTGCTGATGAAATTCTGGATTTGTTTCCAAAACCTATATATATTCAGTACCAGTAATATCAGACTCCTATCATAGGCAGTATTTAGGATTTACTTTAAAATCAGATGTGAGCGCGGCATTTACAATTTATAAATCTTCCTTCAATTATTTCTTAAGTATTGGCTTAATCATTGGGTGTATCCCATTTTTGCAAAATAAATCTTACAATTCCAACAAATCTTCAATTCCGCAATAACAATTCAGTTTGTACTTTAATTTCATTTCATTACTTTTACCAAACATTTAATTAATCAGGATTCATGCCTATGCATCACCTTAAATTCATAAGTTTCATCATTCTGTTGCCTTTGTGTGTATTTGGACAGACTATTGAAAGCCATCGTAGTACAAAATCGGAAAGGGAGCATTCGGCGGCTGAGTCTCTGCTTTCAAATGTAAAGGCGTCCAATATCGGACCTACCATATTCAACGGAAGGGTGGCCGATCTCGATATCAACCCCAATGATCCCACAGAGTTTTTTGTGGCCTATGCGTCCGGCGGATTGTGGTACACCAATAATAACGGAACTACTTTTGAGCCACTTTTTCAACAGGAATCAGTCATGACTATCGGTGACGTAGCAGTGGATTGGATTACAGGTACTATCTATCTTGGAACAGGAGAACAAAATTCCAGTCGTTCATCATATGCCGGAAATGGAGTCTATAAAAGTATAGACAAGGGTAAAACTTGGTTACATTTGGGTCT
>JACMLK010000216.1 GCA_014379665.1 Saprospiraceae bacterium
AATGGTTAAATCAAAAACAAAAATGAAATGTTGGTACTTTTATTGTGGTAATTAGGTCATAAAATTGAATGTACATTATGTTTTTTAAACAGTTGAAAGTTAAAAGTTAAAAGTTGAATGCGGAACTCACATGAATAGATTAATTTTTATTGCGATCATTTTATTATTAAATTCCTGTAAGACCTACAAACCCGATTATGTTTATCAGCAATACCATAATACCAGGGTCGATTATACAAATCTGAATTATTGGGCTGCACACCCGAATAAAACGGATGAAGCGGATTTAACCCCTGAAGGAGATACGGTATCAACTCAAGGGGTAGATGCAGATGTATTTTTTATACACCCAACTACATATACAGGAGAAAAAGGACAAGATAAATGGAATAGCAACCTTGATGATGCGGAACTTAATAGAAAGACGGACGAGGGCACTATACGCTTCCAGGCAAGTGCTTTTAATCATGCCGGGAGGGTATTTGCTCCAAGATACAGACAAGCTCATCTGTACGCCTATTTTACTGCTGATACCATCTCTGCAAAAAAAGCCTTCGATTTTGCCTATAAAGATGTAAAAGAAGCATTTGAATATTATTTAAAATATTTTAATAATGATCGGCCCATCATCATAGCTTCTCATAGTCAGGGAACAAATCATGCAGAGAGATTATTGACTGAGTATTTTGATCAGAAGACCTTATATAAAAAATTAGTTATTTCTTATTTGATTGGAATGCCTGTTGCAAAAGACAGATTTACAGATATAAAACCATGTATAGACAGTACCGATACCGGATGTTTTGTATCATGGCGCACCTTTAAAAAAGCATATCACCTGCCAAAGAAACTTTCTTCAGATAAGATATGTGTGACTAACCCGTTATCCTGGAAAACAGATGAAACCTATATGCCGAAGTCAGCCAATAAAGGTACGCTGCTCTTTAAATTTAATAAAATCTATCAAAATCACGTGGACGCCCAGGTGTGTAAGGATATTCTGTGGTCCTGTAAACCAAAATTTCCAGGCAGCCTATTCCTTTGGACAAAAAATTATCATCCGGCAGATATCAATTTATATTACTTCAATATAAGAGAAAATGCGTTAAGCAGAGTGAAGAAGTTTCTTGAGAAATCAACAATTTCCAACTTGCCTTGACTTTCCCCTCACATTTTTAGTAATTATATAAAATGTTGAAAATCGCAGCATCAGGATATTGTACGACTCCTACGGAATCGAAAAAACACATTCTTTTGCATTTCTATTATAGTGCGATTTATCAGGCCGGTATCGGATTGATTACTTTAGTCGATTTAACAAAGATCCCGGTGGGACCATACTATTAAAGAAACAGTTTCATCCCCCCATTTATATAATCCCCGAGGGATTACACAAACGTCAAAAAACAGTAAGCTGACTAAAATCTGAAGCCCAACCTGCCAAATATGTACCTACCTGAAAAACCCATTTGGACCGAATCCCAATATCCGCCTGAGTCTGTCCAGTCTGCATCTTGTTGGGTAGGGTATTTATTAAGTAAATTATTTGCACCTATAGATAAACTCAATTTTTGAGTCAAATTATATTGAGCGCTGAAGTCAACAACCAATGCCGGTTTATACACATCTTTTGATGCTTCAAATGCGGCTCCGGGTGTTCCGCCGAAGTCATCATCTGACTCAAATACTTCCCACCCGAGCAGAGTGATGCCACTAAATTGCGTGAGAGCAAGACCTGCTTCAAATTTTGGAGAAATGAATCTGGAATTAAGTCCGAATTTGTAATCAGGTGCAGAAGCTTTAAGAAAATATTGTTCCCGAGGTCCATAAAAAACATCAGGATCCAGACTGCCGTTATTTATTTTTTCAATATCTATTTTATTTACATTGCCAACAAGTGCAAAATTTAATGAATTGTCGCCCATATGATGCTTATAACTTAAGACTACGTCCAATCCTTTGGTTTTTGTATCCAGGCCATTCGCAAAAAACTGTGCGGCTTCCACATTAATTCCCAAATGACTTGCATCAAAGTAATCAGTCAGTACGATCCTGTCATTTATTTTAATCTGATAGGCATCAAACGTTGCGGTAAAATTACCGTGTGATAATGTCAGTCCAAGGCTTAGGTTTTGAGCCGTTTCCTGAGTCAGTTCCTGTATACCAAATCCTCGAGTAACAGGGCTATTGTTAGGTGAAAGAAGTACCTCGCTGGCAGTACCACCTACAAAATTTGTAAACTTGAGATTGTAATATTTCTGAGCCAGAGAAGGCGCTCTGAATCCTGATGAAACAGATCCTCTAAAAGCAAGGAAATCCGAGATCTTATATCTGGATGAAAATTTATAATTGAGGGTATTGCCAAAATCGCTGTAATCTTCATATCTCAATGCGGCACTCACAAGGAATGCTTCTGTTAGATTCATCTCACCATCCACATAAAATGATAAATTGGACCTGAATTTATCCACCGTATTGGCCGGACTATAACCCGGAAAACCTTGTGATCCTCCCGGCCTTTCTTCTCCCGTGATCGGGTCAACCGGTATCACCTGATTTGGATTTGTAACCGGAACTCCATTAATATCATATACCGCGTAGGATCCGGTCTCTCCATCAAAGATTACGAAGTTTTCAGTTCTGTATTCTGTGCCTAAAGCAAGATTGAATCCTTTCAGGACATTTTTATAATATTTTGAAAAATCCAGACCGGTGGTATTTTGGCTCAGGCTATGGCCACCTGCATCAAATTCAGTAGGTGAACCTTCTTCCAAAGAAGCATTTATGGTATTTTTTATCTGGTAATGAAATTTATTTTTACCAAAAGTATTGTTAAAGTCTACTTTCCATCCATTATTCATTTCGTGTCTCAGCCCGGCAGACAATGAGCCGTCCGTAATAATGGAGGTGATTCGTGGTGTAAAGCCATCAGGATAAATTCCTATCACATTACGGGGTGTTTCATTGTCCCTTGTAAAAGCAAAAGCGTCCGTGTCTCTGTAATTTCTTCCACCAAAAGCATATAGTTCGGTATTATTGGAAAGAGGAACGGCTGCATTTATCAGAAAATTAAACCCATCAATGGCAGCTTCTCCAAATCCTTTTCTGAAACTGGCTCCCGGACGAAGGGTTCTGGATTTTGAAATCAATTCAGAAGTCAGGTTTATAAAACCACCCTGTTCACCAATCTTCATACCATAGTTGGTGCCTACCTTTACGGTATTTCCATCATAGGATTTATCTTCATCGTATAACCTGTTTTTACCATCTGCATTAGGTGTTCCGGCAGCAAAATTGCCTTCAGAAGCCGTACTTGAGACACCATATGTTATACTGCCCTGAAGTGTCTCTGTCTTATCGTTGAGTACTATATTTATTACGCCGGCGATGGCATCTGACCCATACTGAGCTGAAGCACCATCCCTGAGTACCTCAATTCGCTTAATCGCTGATACCGGAATGGCATTCATATCAGTTCCTGTATTTCCCCTTCCTCTTGTTCCGAATACATTAATTAATGAAGACTGATGTCTTCTTTTTCCATTAATTAATACCAGGGTCTGATCCGGACCCAATCCTCTTAAAGTGGCAGGATCAATGTGATCAGCACCATCAGAACCCGATTGTTTAGATGCATTAAATGACGGAGCAGCATATTGTAAAATCTGATTGATTTCTACCTGTCCGTTTCTGGTCTGTATATCAGAAAGATCTATAATATCTATGGCCACCGGCGAATTGGTTGAAGACCGCCTGAAACTTCGGGATCCGACCACTTGAACTTCACCCAACAACATACCTTCCAGCAAGGTTACATTTATTTCTGTACTTCCGTTAACTGGCTTAATCTGAGTAGTATACCCAATATAACTGAATGTCAAAGAACCATTTAAGCCGGACACATTCAACATATATTTACCATCTACATCTGAAATTGTCCCATTGTTGGTGCCTGTTTCAGTGACATTAACGCCAGGCAGCCCGAACCCACTTTCATCTGTAACTGTACCTTCGATGGTTTGCGAAAATAATTGTGCAGAAATAAACATAATGGTTAGAAGTAAGCTCAATTGTTTCATGATGATAGAAATTTTTGTTTTGATAATATTAGTGGCTCAAATATATAAATATTGTAGTATATCTATATATATGTGATATAAATATTTTAATAGCATCGTACTAAGGTGTTAAATTTCAAAAATGGATGGAAACACCATACAATTAATATGGATCAACATCAATATTAACCCTTACTGTCCTGTAAGCCGCTACTTGTTTCAACCTTGATTTTACTTGTTGAATCAGTAGTTTTATTTTAGTCATCGTTCCGGGATCTTTTTCCATTTTGATCGTGATAGTCTGAATATATTGACCACGAATTCTGGCAATAGAGGGAATTGCAGGTCCTATGAGTCTGTTTCCAATTTTATTGCGCACCTGATCTGCAAAAACATTAGCCGCATGAGCTACCGTTCCTTCATTTTTGTGTAACAATTCTATTTGAATCATCCTGAAAAATGGTGGGTAATGAAATGTCTTGCGTTCTTCAGATTCCCGGAGATAAAATCTGTCATACATATGATGCAATGTTTCAATGATAACCGGATGTTCAGGGTGATATGTCTGAATGATGACTTTACCCTGTTTGGCTCTCCTTCCTGCACGACCTGCCACTTGTGTTAATAACTGAAAAGCCCGCTCATTTGCTCTCATGTCCGGATATCTCAACAAAGTATCAGCATTTAACACTCCGACTAAAGCAATATGATCAAAATCCAGGCCTTTTGTGATCATCTGCGTGCCTATGAGCATATCTATTTTTTTATCTTCAAAGTCATGAATAATATTTTCAAAAGCCAGTTTGGTTTTGGCTGTATCCATGTCAACTCTTGCTACCACTGCGGTAGGAAATAATATTTTCATCTGCTCTTCGATTTTTTCCGTACCGAATCCCTGTTCTTGCAAATCATGATTACCACAGGCAGGACATTGAACCGGTAGTTTGGTTCTTGTCCCACAATAGTGACATCTGAGTTCATTAAAAGCTTTGTGTATGGTGAGATGTACATCACAATTAGGACAATCAGCTTTCCATCCGCACACTTGACAGGAAATGGTAGGGGCATATCCACGTCTGTTCTGAAATATCAGAATCTGCTCCTTTTCAATCAGCGCATCCTCTATAGCATTTATCAGTTGATGGCTGAATATTCCGTCGAATCTTTTGTCTTTTCTTTCAGGTTTAAGATCTACAATTTGTATTTTTGGCAATATAGATTCTCCATGTCTTTCCATCATACTCACCAGCCCGTATTTATGAGAGGTTGCATTGGAGAATGACTCCAGACTCGGGGTGGCGCTTCCCAATATAATGCCGGCGTGAGTAATTGAACTTAAATAGATGGAAGCATCTCTGGCGTTGTACCTTGGATTGGGATCATTTTGTTTGAATGATGAGTCATGCTCTTCATCCACAATAATAAGCCCAAGATTCATAAATGGCAAAAAAAGTCCCGATCTGGCTGCAATTACTAATTTTGCACCCAGGAGGACGGCGGACCACAATTCCACACGCTCCTGATTGTTCATCCTGCTGTGATACACCAGGACTTCTGAACCAAATATTGTTTTTAGTCTTTCTACCATATGAGTAGTAAGCGCTATCTCGGGAAGGAGGTATAATGTTTGTTTGTTTTCCGTCAGATTCTCTTTGATGAGTTCAGCATACACCCTGGTCTTGCCGCTACCCGTGATGCCATAAAGCAAACATGGTTTGCCAACTGATAGCACATTTTTTATCTCAGATATAGCGTTTTGCTGTATGATACTAAGTTCATCCATCTTTTCCATTGAACTACTATCGTGAATGGAGTGAATTCGACTATGCTTTTGTTTAATAATGGTAAAAATATTTTTTTTAGCCATTGCCTGAATGACATTGCTGTCTGCCCCTGATAACTGGGTGATGTCAGAGACTGGCAGATTAAATATTTTATTTCTTGATAATTGTACAAATGCAAGCAGTGCTTTGGTTTGTTTTTCGCTGTTGACTACCAGGTCAAAAGCTTCCGTGAGTCGGTTTGGATCGGATTTATATGGTTCATTGAGAGACATAAAATTAAGCATCCTTGGCTTGTATTTTTCAATCAGATCTTCTTTGATATATATGACTTTTTTGTCAAGCAGATTTCTGATGACAGGGAAAATGGTTTTTTTATTCAGTATGTCCTGAATCTGAATGATGGTCAGTTCATTTTGAATGGAGATGGCTTCTGCTATCAGAAATTCATCATCGGTCAATCCTTCATACGTTTCGTTAAAATCCGGGTGCGTAATAACTTTTGTCTCACTTTCAAGTTTTAGCCCTGCAGGCATGGCTACATTCATGACTTCACCGATGGTGCAACAATAATATTCAGCCATCCATCTCCAAAAGATAAGCTGTGTAGCAGTCACCACAGGAATAGTATCCAAAATGGATACTATCGGTTTAGGTTTGTATTCGAGGATTAATGCTTCATGTATTTCGGCTACCACGGCAGAATACAGCTTGTTTTTCAGGGATACTTCAACCCTGATGCCAATATCGACATGCGACTCAAATTCTTTTGGTACAGAGTAAGAATAAAGTTTGGGCAGTGCCAACGGGAAGATGACTGTGACAAATTTTATAGCCAAGTACGAATTTTATCAATGAAAAGCAAAGGTAATTAATCTGTCAGATATCGCCATAATTGTAGGTACATCAAATTGCGTAAATAAAATCGCCTTTGGATTACATGTAATGATAGACTAATTTTATGTTT
The DNA here is from genome assembly GCA_014379665.1 of Saprospiraceae bacterium. Taxonomy (GTDB): domain Bacteria; phylum Bacteroidota; class Bacteroidia; order Chitinophagales; family Saprospiraceae; genus OLB9. The sequence goes on from JACMLK010000216.1 coordinate 6,807, forward strand.
ATTTCTTTTACCATACCAACACTCAAAAGTCAGTGGTCGTAATACCTTTTTGTCAACTCCCACAAAACAATACCGGCACAAACTGAAACATTGAGGGAATGTTTCGTACCATATTGTGGTATTTCGACGCAGATATCCATGTCTTCCATAATCTTATCACTGATACCATCCACTTCATTGCCAAAAATAACGGCAATTTTATTGTTTTTAAAGTCGGTTGTTTCAAGCGTAACCGATTTATCTGTTTGTTCAACCCCGACTATAAGGTAGCCCTGTTTTTTTAACGAAAACACCGCTTCTGAGATATCTTCTATATATTCCCATCTGACGGATTCTGTGGCTCCGATGGCTGTTTTGGTGATTTCACGATTAGGCGGTGTGGCACTGATACCGCAGATTATGATTCTTTCGATGGCGAAAGCATCGGCAGTTCTGAATACTGAACCTACATTCATAGCCGATCTGATATTATCTAACACAGCAACAACCGGTAGTTTAGGTAAGAAATTATATTCATCTACAGATACCCTACTGAGTTCTGACAGCTTTAGCTTGCGCATGTCACTCTATTTATTCTGCAGCGCAGCCCTAATAAAACTTACGAACAATGGATGCGGATTTTCAACGGTACTTTTTAGTTCAGGATGATATTGAACCCCAACGAAAAAAGGGTGGTCTTTAAGTTCGATGACTTCCACTAAGTCTGATTCGGGATTTTTACCGGTTGCCATCAGACCGGCAGCTTCTATTCTGGTAAGATAGGCATTATTGAATTCATATCGGTGGCGATGCCTTTCAGATATTTCTGTTTTGCCATAAGATTTATGACTCAGGGTATTTTTAGTTAGTTTGCATTCATAAGCCCCAAGTCTCATGGTGCCTCCTTTTGCTGTGATTTGTTTCTGATCCGGCATAAGATCGATGACAGGCTCTTTGGTATTTTCATCCACTTCCGTCGAGTTGGCATCAATGATTCCGAGTACATTTTTACAAAATTCCACTACCGCGCATTGCATTCCAAGACAAATGCCAAAAAATGGAACTTTATTTTCACGCACATATCTTATTGCTTCAAGTTTGCCTGCTATTCCTCTTTCGCCAAATCCCGGAGCCACCAATACGCCATCCAAATTTTTTAACTTTAAAAAGACCTCACCGGATTCCAGAGTTTCAGAATGAATTGGTATTACATTCACTTTACATTCATTGACGGATCCGGCATGGATAAAAGCTTCGTAGATTGATTTATAAGCATCCTGAAGTTCATTGTATTTGCCTACAAGGGCTATATTTACTTCTTTAGTCGGGTTTTTTAAACGACCGAGAAATTCCTTCCAATGATTCAGATCCGGCTCCGTATTATTTTTTATAAGTAATTTTTTTAATACTATCTTATCCAGTTTTTCTTTGAGCATCAGCAGAGGAACGTCATAAATGGTCTCGGCATCAATTGCTTCGATTACTGAATTTTCATCAACATTACAAAAAAGAGCCAGTTTTTCTTTTATTTCTTTTGGGAGAGGATGTTCGGTGCGACAAACCAAAATATCAGGTTGAATCCCCGCCTGCAATAATTCTTTAACGGAGTGTTGAGTTGGTTTAGTCTTGAGTTCTTTAGCAGCTTTCAGATAAGGTATGAGGGTAAGGTGAATGACGACACAATTTTCTTTACCCACTTCCCGTCGGAATTGTCTTAGTGCTTCCAGATATGGGAGGGACTCAATATCTCCCACGGTACCGCCTATTTCTGTAATGATAATATCGTAATTATTTTCCTTTTCAAGAAGTGTAGCCCTTCGTTTTATTTCATCCGTAATGTGTGGAATTACCTGGACGGTTTTTCCTAAGTAAACTCCTGCCCGTTCTTTATTAATGACAGTCTGATATATTTTGCCTGTGGTTATATTGTTTGCCTGAGAAGTAGGTCTGTTCAGGAATCGCTCATAATGTCCGAGGTCTAGATCAGTTTCGGCTCCATCTTCTGTGACATAACATTCTCCATGTTCATAAGGATTTAGTGTGCCGGGATCAACAT
>JACMLK010000217.1 GCA_014379665.1 Saprospiraceae bacterium
TAAATGATGATCCAATAGTACCTGCCCCTCCGATGACCAAAACTGACTTTCCCTTAATATTACCGGATAGTTGATCTTTATATTTATTGATATCTGCAGTAAAAAGGCTTTCCTGCCGTTTGATGATGTAGGTATTAATAAATTGAGGGATGTCTATGATGTGCATTGTTTTAGGGTTTAGTTCGTATGGGTTAGTTCAAGCTTTAATTCTAATTTGGTAGGGTCGTAAGGTTTTGCTCGTAGGGTTTAGTTCGTAGAAGTTTATTCGTAGAATTGTATTTCAAACTAAGAGCTATTAACTACCAGCTAATTACTTCGAGCTAATAAAACCACTCTCACCACTTCTTCTACTTGTGCATCCGTCAAATTCGTGGAAGATGGGATAGAAATACACGAATTATAAATCGTATCTGATACATTATCATTCGTGATGAATGGCAAGTGCTTAAACATCCTCAACTGATGCATGGGCACCCAGAATGGCCGGCATTGTATGCCATTATCCAATAAATGTTTGATCATCGGTCGTTGGTTTTTGACCTTCATGGTGTGGAGCCAGTTATTGGGTAAAACGTTGTCTCCTACTTTCTGAAACTGCAGATTTTCATTTTCCAGATGCTCGCGATAGTACTTATCTATGGCTTTTTTACGCTCCAGAAAGGATGGCAATTGTTCCATCTGAGCTACTCCAACTGCTGCCAGCAAATTGACCAGACGATAATTATAACCAACTTCATCGTGATCATATTCAAAAGGGTCTGTTTTGGCTTGTGTAGTAATATGTTTTGCTCTTTTAGCAAGGTTTTCATCATCTGTGACGATAACTCCGCCACCTCCTGTACTGATGATCTTATTTCCATTAAAACTAAAGGTACCAAATGTACCGAAAGTTCCTGCTCCTTTGTTTTTATATGTTGAACCTAAGGCTTCTGTTGAATCTTCGATAACTACCAGACAATATTTTTTGGCTATAGCCAACAGTCTGTCCATGTCACACATATTTCCCAGGACATGAACCGGCATAATGGCCGAAATACATCTTTTATCTTTATTCAGATAAGTATGGTCCTTATAATAATAGGTTTCCTTCTCAAGGAATTGCTCCAAAATATCAAGGTCCATCTGCCAGGTATCTTTGTCCACATCGATAAAGATAGGATCCGCCCCTGTGTATTTGATGGCATTGGCCGTAGCTATAAATGTGATGTCCGGTGCAATGACATAATCTCTTTGTCGTACACCTGCCAGTTCCTGTGCAATATGCAGAGCGGCGGTTCCATTCATGGCAGCAACTCCATATTTAGCCCCCGCAAACTCTGCGACCATTTTTTCAAACTGTGTCACATAACTACCGACGGATGATATCCAGCCTGAGTCAAGACAATCTTTGACATAAGTCCATTCATTGCCTGAGATGTTGGGTATAGAGAGTGGAATCATTTTTTTTATTGTTGGAGATGTGGGATTTGTGAAGATGGATTTGTAAAGTTAGAAAGTTATTTTATTTTTCAGGTTTAACTTACTAAAACCAATCTGTCGCTTACTACTATAAAAGAAACTTGCAAAATTATAATTTTCTTACTCTTAGTTTCTTGCCGGTTAAAACCATAAATTTTGGATTGTCCAAAGGGTTATAATTCATAATTATATCTAAAAAGACACTTTCAATTTGACTATACAATGGTTTGTTATACCTAATAAGTAAAACCGATACATTTTGATAGCCATGCGAAAATACAAGGTTTCCGAAATCTTTATCCTCCGTAATAAGTAAAGCTTTGTTTTTTAACGCCATTAAAATCACTTCCTCGTCAGAAATACCAAAATTTGACTCTCTGATGGAAATATAATCGATACCGGATTTTTTAGATAGGTTTATCCAGTATTCCTCAATATTTTCATCATAAAGGATCATACAAACTCAACAGTTTGTTCATCTGCTATCAGGTTAGCGGTATACTCAAAACAAGATTGAATCTGTTCTAAAGTCAAATGTGGGTAAGTGGATAAAACTTGCTCCACGGAATAACCACTTGCCAATTTTCGCATTATTAATTCAACAGATATCCGCGTTCCTTTAATGACAGGTTTTCCAAGTAAAATTAGATAAATCTTTTTTCATGATGACTATGATGGCAGATTTATCACATGCTTCAGAAGTCAACATATTACCACTTCGCCCAAACCAAACCAATATACTCATGCATGGCAGAATAA
>JACMLK010000025.1 GCA_014379665.1 Saprospiraceae bacterium
ATACTTCTGCGGTAACAGGCTTTGTAAGGACTTTATGGGACCTCATGGTCAACAAGAAACCAACACATATAGCCGTTGCCTTTGATCCGAAAGGCGGCACATTCAGACATGAATATTATCCCGCGTATAAGGCAAACCGGGATGCTCAGCCTGAAGATATCACTATTGCCATGCAGTATATACCGCAGATAGTAGAAGCCTTCAATATTCCTGTTGTCATGGTACCCAATTATGAAGCAGATGATATCATAGGTACGCTGGCAAAGCAAGCCGAAAAGGAAGGATATACTGTCTACATGGTGACTCCGGATAAAGATTATGCCCAGCTGGTATCCCCCAACATTTACATGTATAAACCAGGAAGACAAGGAAGTGATATAGATATACTTGGTGAAAAGGAAATTTTGGCAAACTGGGAAATTGAACGGGTTGATCAGGTCATTGATGTTCTTGGTTTACAAGGTGACAGTGTAGACAATATCCCCGGAATCCCCGGGATAGGCCCAAAAACCGCCGTTGCTTTGCTAAAAGAATATGGATCCGTTGAAAACATCATTGCCAACGCTGAAAATCTTAAAGGAAAACAAAAAGATAACGTAATTCAATTTGCCGATCAGGCACTATTATCCAAAAGACTGGCAACGATAGATATTAACTCTCCCATTCAGTTTGATGCCACTAAATTTACACTGGACCCGATGAACAAGGAAAAAATAAAAGAAATATTCCTTGAACTGGAGTTCAGAACATTAGCACAACAAATATTGGGATATGATTTGACATCGAATAACAAAAGTCAGGCAGGAGTTCAACAGACCCTTTTCGGAGAACCATCTGTGACTCAAAGCAATGGAGTCAACACAGAGGAAAAGGATGAATATTTGATTGCAAAAAGGAACATCGAAAACACGCCACACACATACCTTCTTGTAGACAGTGAAGATAAAATAAACTCACTTATTGAATTATTAAATAAACAACAAGAAATAAGTTTTGATACGGAGACTACAGGTATTGACCCGCATCAGGCAGAAATCGTTGGTATGTCATTCTGTGTAAAACCCGGAGAAGCCTACTATATACCTTTATCGTCAGATAAGGAAGAAGCAAAAAAAACAATCTCTTTTTTCAAAAATATTTTGGAAAATCAGGCCATCACAAAGATTGGTCAGAATATTAAATACGATATGTCCATCATGAAGTGGTATGATGTAGAAGTTGCCGGTTCGCTGTATGACACTATGATAACCCACTATCTATGCGAACCCGACCTGAGACATAAGTTGGACTACCTGACAGAGTCTTATCTGGATTATAGAATGGTCCATATTGAAGAATTAATTGGGAAAGGAGGTAAAAATCAGCTCACTATGAGAGATGTGCCTGTTGATAAAGTAAAAGAGTACGCTGGCGAAGACGCTGACCTTACGCTTCAGTTGGTACCTGTTATGCAAAAACTGATGGCTGAAAATGAACTGAATGATCTGTATCGGGACATAGAAGAACCGCTGATCAAAGTTTTATGCGACCTCGAATATGCCGGAATCAGAATTGATGCGGGATTCCTAAACGATTATTCTAAGGAACTTGAAAAAATAATCCTTCAAAAAGAACAGGAAATATATAAGAATGCAGGTGTACGTTTCAATATTGCCTCTCCCAGACAAGTTGGGGAAGTCCTTTTTGACAGATTGAAAGTACCTTATCGTTGGAAAAAAACATCTTCCGGACAATACTCAACGGATTTTGACAAACTTACCGAACTGGCCGGTGAACACATCGTCATAGATACTATCCTTGAACATCGCAAGTTTTCAAAATTAAAATCTACCTATGTAGATGCTTTACCTACCATGGTAAACCCTCGCACAGGAAGAGTCCATAGCAATTTCAATCAGGCAAGGGCGGCTACCGGAAGATTGAGTTCAGAAAATCCCAATCTTCAGAATATTCCGATCAAAGACGAAGCCGGTCGTGAAATCCGAAAAGCGTTCATTCCGAGAGATGAAAATCATTTGTTGATGGCGGCAGATTATTCTCAGATAGAATTAAGAATTATTGCTGAAATAAGTAATGACAAGTCTATGCTTGAAGCATTTGTGGCTGGTAACGATTTCCATAAAGCCACAGCAGCAAAAGTGTATAGCGTGCCTTACGACGAAGTAACTTCAGATCAGAGAAGAAATGCAAAAACGGTTAATTTTTCCATTACGTATGGTGCGGGTGCTACAAATCTCTCCAGACAGTTGGGCATTTCGAGAAAAGACGCATTGGAATTAATCCAGAATTATTTCAGAGAATTTACAGGACTTAAAAATTATATGGATGAGACCGTAAAATTTGCAAGAGAAAACGGGTATGTCAAAACATTATTAGGACGAAGGAGAAATCTGCGGGATATCAATTCACGCAATACTTTGACCTCCAGCAATGCCGAAAGAGTAGCCATCAATACACCCATTCAGGGAACTGCTGCCGATATGATCAAAATTGCCATGATCAATATTCACAAAGTGTTTATTGACCAAAAGTTGAAATCAAAAATGATCCTTCAGGTTCATGATGAATTGGTTTTTGATGTATACAAACCTGAATTGGAAAATGTAAAATCTCTGGTAACCGAACTTATGAAAAATGCCATACCGACATTAAAAGTACCTATTATAGTAGAGATAGGTGTTGGCAATAATTGGTTGGAAGCACATTGAATTTTATACCCGTAGATTTCATTTCAGTAGACTGCAGCTTTTCACACGTCATTGTTCTGATCATTTCCCGGGTTTAAACTTATTGGATTAAATCCTATGGTTGATCTTTGTTTTTCTTCATCATCAAAATCTTCCCATTCCGTAATGTCCCTGATCAACGATTCCATGTGTCTGATGATGAATGGTTCCTTGAGTTCGTCGGGTCTGAGGATCTCCAGTGAAATTGGCGGTTTGGGTTGACCATACCCTTCTATAAACGGACTCACCAACATAACCATGATCTTTCCATTGAACAATTGCTGATAAATTAAAGAACCATTCGACTTGATCATAGTTCTTTTGACACCCGAATCTTCTACATTTTCGGAGATACCGCTACTCGATCTACCCAAATCCAGAACGACAGCCTCCAGATTTTCAATATTGTCCCTGACCAGGATTTCAGATTTAGGAAGGTCAGCTTGTTTAAGCATTTCTTCCAGTGATTTTATAAGCAACGGTTTTACAGTTTCATGCCAGTCAACACGATTTTTCTGCGTATTGTCCTGTACTTGTTTATATTTATTGACTTTGCTGATAAAGGTCCCTAAATCCATATTGAAAGATTTTTTAAAAAATTTTCGGATACAAAACGCTTGAAGACAAATGATGGAATTTTAAACATACTCTAAAGTTTACTGGTCATCAGAAGTTCCAGACTGGTATATTTCAGTCCAAATCTATTGCTCAGGTATTCATTTGTAATACAACCTTTGTAAGTATAACAACCATTACGGATGCCATGATTTTCATAAAGAATATTATCAAAATGTAAACCACTTCCCATTTTAAGAAGTAAGGGAGTTATGATATTACTAATGGCAAGTGAAGCAGTCCGGCTGACTTTTGAAGGTATGTTGGGGACACAATAATGTATGACGCCATGTTTGATAAAACTCGGATTTTCAAGCGTTGTCAGTCGCGATGTTTCTATACACCCACCCTGATCTATACTTACATCAATAATGACCGATCCGCTTTTCATTTTCGTGACCATTTCTTCGGAAACAATGATTGGAGTGCGGCCACTTTTAGAATGGACTGCCCCGATAACTACATCTGCACTTGTTAGCTGGTAAGCAAGATAAACAGGATTGAGAGAAGAGGTATGTAAATGCCTGCCTACAGCCGTTTGCAGCCGCATAAGTTTGGTTATATTATTGTCAAAAACCCTGATAGATGCTCCTAATCCAATAGCTACTTTTATAGCAGTTTCTGCCACCACACCCGAACCTAATATAATAATTTTTGCAGGAGGGACTCCTGAAACACTACCCAACAAAATGCCTCGACCTCCTTCTTTGCTGTTATTCAGATATTCTGCTGCTGTCAAAATAGCACAAGTTCCTGCTATTTCACTCATAATACGCACAATAGGATAACTTCCGTCTTCGGACTGCAGATACTCCATGGCCAGGGCTGTGATTCTTTTTTTCTTTAATTTTTCAAGATAATCATCTTTTAACACAGGGAGTTGAAGTGGTGAAATCAGTATCTGATCGGCTACCATCAGATCTATTTCTTCAGAAGTCGGAGGAGCAATCTTAATTAAAACCTGTGACTTAAATACTTCTTCTTTACTGAAAGTGATATGGGCTCCTGCTTCTGAATAATGAAGATCACTGAAATTGGAGCGGATTCCTGCACCCGATTCAATGACCACTTTATGACCATATCCTACTAAGGTACAGATGGATTGTGGTGCAATACCTACCCTGTTTTCACTCAGTATGATTTCTTTAGGAACTCCTATAGTCAGACTTTTGGATTTATCGCTGTAAGCAAGTGTCTCCACTTCGGTTTCATATTGCCCTTCCGTAAAAAAGTCAGAAAATATAATTGGTCTGTTAAGTTTGCTCATTTTTTGTATAATGGGAAGACAAAGCTAAAAAAAAATGTAGTACTCAACATTTTTCTATAGCAATTTTGCGGGATTGCATATCCTCAACTACAATATTGACCATATAATAATCCTCATCAATAAGAGGGATCACAATCTGTGGCCATTCTATAAAACAATAATCTCCGCTATATAAATATTCTTCTATCCCAATTTCCAAAGCTTCGTTTTCGTCCTTCAGCCTGTACAAATCCATATGATATATATGGACACCTTCAGATTGATAATCATTGATCAACGAAAAAGTCGGACTGGTAACTTCACCGGTATATCCGAGGTCCCGACATAAACACTTTATTAATGTTGTTTTTCCAGCTCCCAGATTTCCATTGAACAAAAATATTTTTGACTCATCACATTCAGCCAATATTTTTAATGACAAGGCATTAAGTTCTTCTAAGGTGTGACAGGAGTATTGTTTGTGCATGTATGGATGCTTACGAATTATATGTATGATGAACAATATGTAAATATGCCGTAGTGGACTCTGAAGCCTTTGATTCAAATTTTCGTAACGGGAGCAAAGATAGAAATAGTATTTTTCATTTACCATCTCCGGCATTTATATCAGACTTTTCAGGTCCATCCAGGTCCGTTAATCACTTAGTATTTGAATTCCTCCTTAAGAAAAGTAAATAAAAAATTTTTCATACCCAATAAGTCAGTCCGAATAAGCCACTTCCTTATAACCAACTAAATATATCTCATATCAATGATGTATAAATCATATATGAATAATATATTAATATTATACTGATAATGTATAGACAAAACATAAATAAAGTATAATTAAAGCATAGATAAAGCATAGATAAAGTATGGATAAAGCATGGATAAAGCATGGATAAAGTATGGATAAAGTATGGATGATGTATGGATAAAGTATGGATGATGTATGAATCATGTCTCGTCCTAAAATAGCTATA
>JACMLK010000218.1 GCA_014379665.1 Saprospiraceae bacterium
ATTTAGGGTGGAATCAGTATACCAAAGCGCGAGTATAGCCCCCGACAAAGCCAAAGGCACCGTAAACATGATGATGAGCGGATCTATAAAACTTTCGAATTGAGCAGCAAGAATCAAATAGACCAACACAAGTGCCAGTATAAAAGCAAAAAGCAAGGTGGAGGAACTTTCTTCAAACTCTTTGGACGGCCCTGAAAGATCTGTCCCGTAACTATCGTCCAGAACTTCGGATGCGATATCTTTCATAGACTGAATTCCCTGTCCTAATGATACTCCGGTAGCTGTGCCGGCTGAAATCGTCGCAGACACAAATCTGTTGTACCTGAATAATTGAGGTGGATTACTCTGCTCAGACATGGTGATGAGATTGTCCAGTTGTACCATTTCTCCTTTATTACTTCTTAAATATATGGATTTCAAATCCGTTGGTTCGTCTCTGTTATCAAGAGTGGCTTGCCCGATCACCTGATATTGTTTGCCGTTTTTGATAAAATACCCCAATCGTTGTTCTGCAAAATACAATTGTAACGTTTGTGCTATATCCATCACGGATACGCCTAATATTTGTGCCCTGTTTCTGTCTATCTCTATTTTCAGTTCGGGTTTGTTAAATTTAAGATTTATATCCACCGTCTGGAATGATGCATGTTGTCTTGCCTTCTCAAGAAATGCAGGAATTACTTTTTTGAGCTTTTCAAAGTTTTGAGCTTGTATTACAAACTGAACAGGCAAGCCACCTCTTCTGTCTCCAATAGTTTGCTCCTGGGATACAAAGACCCGGGCTTCTGTATATTTATTTATTGTTTTGGACAATTCATCTGCAATCTGCATTTGGGACTTCTCTCTTTCAGATGCGTCTACCAGTGTAATCCTTACAAAACCCGTGTTAGATGCCTGCGCTGCTCCAAATCCAGGTGCGGTCACCGACAAGATGGATTCTTTCTCCGGTATCTGCTCCACATCACTAATGACTTTTGTCAAAAAGTTATTCATAAAATCAAATGATGCCCCTTCAGGAGCGGTAGCATTGACAGTGAGTCTGCTTTTATCTTCCATTGGGGCCAGTTCAGCAGGAAGTGATTTACCAAGGATATAAATCAACCAGGAAGATGCTATCATAATAATAATGGCCAACCACCTGACCTTGAAAAAACCATTCAAAACCCTGGAATATAAGTTGGTCATACCCACAAAAAATGGTTCTGTGACCCTGTAAAAGTAACCCTGATTGGCTCCGTGTTTTAATAATTTAGCACTCATCATCGGAGTAAGTGACAATGATACAAATGCTGATACCAGTACTGCCCCTGCTACGACCACGCCAAATTCTCTGAACAACCTTCCGGTAAGCCCCTGTAAAAACATAATAGGTAAAAAAACCGCTACCAAGGTTACTGTGGTAGATATGATCGCAAAAAATATTTCTTCTGACCCTTTGAATGCAGCTTCCCTGGGTGACATGCCTTGTTCAATCTTCTGATAAATGTTCTCCAGTACGACGATCGCATCATCTACGACCAGACCTGTCGCCAACACAATGCCCAGAAGTGTCAGGATGTTGATGGAAAAATTCGCGAGGTACATGATAAAAAATGCGCTGATCAAAGATATAGGAATGGCGATTACCGGTATGAGGGTTGATCTCCAGTTTCTTAAAAAAAGGAAAATAACCAGTACCACTAATCCAAATGACAGAAATACCGTTTCTTCTACTTCGCTGATAGACTTTTTTATTCCTTTGGTGGTATCCAAAGCTATGCCCAATTTGAGGTCAGAAGGGATTTCTTTTTTTATAACCTCCAGTCGTTTGTAAAACTCCTCAGCGATCGCTATGTAATTAGCTCCGGGTTGAGGTGTTATGGCTATCCCGATCATTGGGATTGCACCGTTTCCTCTGAGTAAAGCCCGTTCATTTTCAGGCCTGAGTTCAGCAACACCTACATCTTTAAATCTGATGATTGATCCCCCGGCTTCTTTGATGATAAGATCATTAAATTCTTCAGCCGTGCTTATTCTTCCTACTGTCCGGATAGTAAGTTCCGTATTATTACCATCAATTCGTCCTGAAGGAAGCTCTACATTGGCCCCGGTTAATGCGTTTCTGACATCAAGTGGTGTAACACCCTGAGCTGCCATTCTGGGTGGGTCCATGATCATTTTCATGGAATATTTCTTTTCTCCCCATATATTTACCCCACTTACTCCGGGTATGGTCTGAAACCTTTCTTTAAAAACATTATTTCCAATTTCAGATAGTTCCAGAAGGCTTCGTTGCTCGCTTTGTACCGTAAGTGAAATAATGGGTTGAGCACTGGCATCAGATTTACTCACAATAGGTGGGTTGGTGTCCGGTGGTAAATTTCTCTGGGCGCGGGATACCCGGTCTCTGACATCATTGGTTGCGGCTTCGAGATCTATTTCCAGACCAAATTCAACAGTGATCGTACTTCTGCCGTCACTACTGGTGGACACAATTGATTTTACACCATCAATACCATTGATGGATTCTTCAAGTGGTTCGGTGATCTGTGAAATTATCACATCTGAATTCGCCCCTGTATAGGTAGTACTTACAGTAATCACCGGTGGATCAACACTAGGATAATCACGTACACCCAAATAACTGTACCCAATAAACCCAAACAGCACAATGATGATGGATAACACCGATGCTAATACAGGTCTTTTTATACTTACTGCTGACAGACTCATTATGTATAATTAATTATTCAAGCTTATTCAGAATATTAACCTCAACCGGCATGTTGGATTTAAGCTGCAATATTCCTGATGTTAATATGGTATCTCCAACATGAATCCCGCTTAATATCTGGATTTCTTTTTCAGTCCTGATACCTGCCACAACAGGCACACTAATAGCCTGACCTGATTTACTTACAAACATTTTGGCCCCGGAAATATCAGGAATATAAGCATGCGTAGGTACCATGATTGACTTCGACTTTTCACCCACCTGTATAGTAATATCTGCAAAAGCGCCGGGGTAAATCCTGGCTCCCGGATTAGGAAATGATGCCCGAACTCTTGTTGTTCTTGTTGAAGGGTCTATTTTTGGCTCTTTGGCAAAAACTGTTGCGGTAAGTACCTCACTTCTCCCGGCTACAAAGAAGTTTATTTTAGTGCCTGTGCTGATATAATTATTATACTTTTCGGGAACAGAGAAATCAAGCTTAAGAGGATTGATGTTCTGAATGGAAGCAATAACAGAAGCTGATGATATGATAGCCCCTTCACTTACATTTTTTAACCCGATGATACCTCCAAACGGAGCCCTGATTCTGGTTTTAACGATCTGAGTATTCAGAATTTGTGCATTTGCTTTTAACAGGTTCAGATTCGAACTAGTGATGTCATATTCCTCTTTGCTGATGGCAGTAGTGAGCAGTAATTGTTTTTGACGGACTTCTTTTTCTTCCTGAAGTTTAATTTCTACATGTAGTTTTTGCATTTGAGCTACCAGATCTTCATCATTTAACATGACAAGAAGTTGACCTTTTGTAACAGAACTACCTTCTTTAAAATATATTTTAGTGATTTTACCCGGTACTTCACTTTTAACTTCAACCTCTTCGTTGGCAAGAATAGTGCCTGCAGCGTTGATGGTATTGGAAGAAAGTTCTTCCATGGCAATGATGGCATCCACGACCATTGGTTTTATATCATTTGGATTATTTTTTATTGAATTGTCTTTTTTAGTTTCAGACGAACAGGAAAAAAGGCACAATCCAGTCAAAAGGAAAAATAATTTTAATGTATTCATGGATGATTTTATATACTTTATTAATTTACAATCTTTATTCGTATAAAAAGTTCATTGCTAGTGCTCTATCCGGATAAAGAGATAAATTATAATGGCAGTTATTTTTTTAAAGATCAAGACAACTAAGCGATATTTTACAACATTAAAAGCAGATGCCCGCCCGTGGCATCTAAGCGAAGTTGCCGCAAGCGGATGGGCAGCAAGAGGCATAGCAGTAGCTATGGCGAGTATTTTTAACGCAGATATTTGGAAAAAA
>JACMLK010000219.1 GCA_014379665.1 Saprospiraceae bacterium
GTAAGAATGATCTATTTTTTTATAATGAATCCAAAACATGATTTAGGAGAAATTTTTGATATTATGAATCAAATGGCGAGAAAAATAAATGCTTTTACTATAGGTTAAACCTTTCAGTTTTATCTACTATTTGACTTCTCAGTTTTTCAGTGCACTGCGGGGTCATAAAACACATCAGGATAAAATTCGTAATTAAAACCTAACTTTGCACCCGTGAGCAATATCAGGGAGCTGATCAGCAGATATGAGACGGATCAGCGAATTAAGGAAATCAATACCCTAAGCGACGGGGACACTCCCACTCAGATTCAATTGGAAGGATTAGTGGGAGCCCTGGATTGTTTTGCACTGGCGGGGGCATATTTGAGTCAACCACGATCTCATGTGTATATTGCAGCGGACAAAGAAGAGGCAGCTTATGTCCAGAATACACTTCAATCCATCCTTGAAAATAAAACAATACATTTTTTTCCCGATTCATTCAAGCGGCCTTTGCAGTACGATGAACTTGACAAAAATAATGTGCTGATCCGGACCGAAACCATCAATAAAGTGCACACTGCTAATGGTCGGAATGCCATTTTAGTCACATATCCGGAAGCCATTTTTGAGAAAGCAGTAGACCCGGTGTTGCTGGACAAAGATAAAATAGAGATAGAAAAAAACGCCACGCTCGATATCAATACCATGATTGAGCTGCTGGTTTTGTATGGATTTGAAAGGGTGGAATTTGTATATCAGCCCGGCCAGTTTTCGATACGTGGTGGTATCATAGATATTTTCAGTTATGGCAATGAATGGCCTTACAGGATCGAGATGTTTGATATAGATGTGGAGAGCATCCGTACATTTAATCCTACTACTCAATTGTCGGTTCAGCAAATCTCCAAAGTTTCTATCATACCCAATATCAACAATAAATTTCGTCAGGACCAGAAAGTCAGTATCTTCAAAGTGTTTGATATCAATACCTGCATCTGGGTGAAAGATCCGGATATGCTGATTGATAAACTTCAGATTTGTTTTGAAAAAGTAGAAGGTTATGCCGGGAGTATAGAGGTCAGATCGGAAGAAGAACTAAGGGAAATATTTAACGAAAGAGCATTTATATTTCCTACCAACATCATCGGTGAGTTATCTGATTTTCATATCATTTCATTGACAAAATCGCAGTCTCTTACCCAAATTAAACATAAAGTCACTTTCAAAAGCAGTCCTCAGCCTTCTTTCAATAAAAATTTTAACCTGCTGATTGAAAATTTGAATGCCAACACCAGAAATGAAATCACCAATTTTATTTTCACTGACAATGTCAAACAGATAGAAAGGTTTTACAATATTTTTGAAGACATGGGTGTCAAAGTGCAGTTTCATCCGCTGCACAAATCTGTCCACAGTGGTTTTATTGATCACACTACTAAAGTGGCTTGTTATACTGATCATCAGATTTTTGAGCGTTTTCACCGATATAAGTTGCGTCAGGGGTTCACTCAGGAAATGGCTATCAGCCTCAAAATGCTCCGCGAACTACAGCCCGGAGATTTTGTTACACACATTGATCATGGGATAGGTAAGTATTCAGGTTTGGAAACTATAGAAATCAACGGTCATAAACAGGAATCTGTTCGTTTGATTTATCAGAATAATGACATCCTGTATGTCGGTATAAATTCACTGCATAAAATTTCACGATATGTTGGTAAAGATGGTACCGAACCTAAACTCAATAAGATAGGTGGTGACGCATGGAAGGCACTCAAGCGCAAAACAAAATCAAAAGTAAAGGATATTGCCAGAGAACTGATCAAGCTGTATGCCAAAAGGAAGGCAACCAAAGGTTTTGCATTTCCACCGGATGGATATCTGCAGACAGAACTCGAAGCATCATTTATTTATGAAGACACGCCTGACCAACTCAGCTCCACACAAGCCGTCAAAGAGGACATGGAGAAGGAATACCCCATGGATCGTTTGATCTGCGGTGATGTGGGATTTGGCAAGACGGAAGTGGCCATTAGGGCGGCATTCAAAGCAGTAGTTGCCGGAAAGCAAGTAGCTATACTGGTACCCACTACGATATTGGCTTTACAACATTTTAAGACTTTTTCTGAACGGCTTAAAGAATTCGGTGCTACCGTGGATTATATCAACAGATTCAGGAGTACAAAGGAGAAAAGTGAAATATTCAAAGGAACTGAAGCAGGCCGGATAGAAATCCTGATTGGCACACACGCGATTCTGAGCTCTAATTTGAAATTTAAAAACCTGGGATTACTTATCATAGATGAAGAACAGAAATTTGGAGTGGCAGCAAAAGAAAAACTCCGGAGTCTTCAAGTCAATGTGGATACGCTCACATTAACTGCCACACCTATTCCGAGGACGCTGCAGTTTTCGCTTATGGCGGCCCGTGATCTGTCAATTATAAGGACTCCGCCACCCAATCGTCAACCTATATATACCGAAAGACGTGTATTTAGCGATGAACTTATCAAAGAAGCCATTTACTATGAAGTTAATCGCGGCGGGCAGGTATTTTTTGTGCATAACAGGGTAAAAAGTCTGTATGAAATGGCAGATCTCACCAGGAAATTATGTCCCGATGTGGAAGTAGCTGTGGCACATGGTCAGATGGAATCTCACGATTTGGAGCATACATTGATTGCCTTTATCGATGGTAAATATGATGTACTGGTTTGTACCAATATCATTGAAACAGGTTTGGACATACCAAATGCCAATACCATGATCATTAATAATGCACATCAGTTTGGTATGAGTGATCTGCATCAGTTGAGGGGCCGGGTCGGAAGATCAAACAAACGAGCTTTTTGTTATCTCTTTGCCCCGCCATTATCCGTATTAACACCTGAAGCAAGAAAAAGAATCAAAACCCTGGAAGAATTCTCTGATCTTGGCAGTGGATTTCTGATCGCTATGAAGGATATGGATATCAGAGGAGCAGGCAATTTGCTTGGGGCGGAACAAAGTGGGTTTATTGCCGACATCGGATATGAAACTTACCAGAAAATTCTGGAAGAAGCGGTTATTGAGTTAAAGGAAAATGAATACAAAGAGCTTTTTAAAGAAGAGAATGAGAAAAAACAAACCTATGTCCGGGATGTGGAAGTGGATACTGACATCGAAATGCTTATACCGGACAACTATGTTACCAATATTCAGGAACGACTGATATTGTATACCGAACTCGACAAACTGGAAAGTGAAGAAGGTATCATCAAATTTGCAAATAACATCAGAGATAGATTTGGCGCCATTCCTTTTCAGGTGGATGAGTTGTTTAATGGATTAAGGCTCAGGATGATGTGTAAAAAATTGGGTTTTGAGCGAATGGTTTTGAAAAACAGGAAGATGAACTGTTATTTCATATACAATGCTCAGTCTGTTTATTTCGAATCAGAGATCTTTCAGAATATTATGAAATATGTAGCCAAAGAAGGCCCATTATTGAAAATAAGTATGAAGCAATCCAATAATTATCTCATCTTGACTAAAGA
>JACMLK010000220.1 GCA_014379665.1 Saprospiraceae bacterium
ACTGTATAACTGTTACTTATAAATAATGTATTTATTATATAATTAATAAAATAACAATGTTTTAGTCTGATTTATAGAGATTTGAACACATATTTTGCCATAGGACTTGAATATACACTTATACAATAGTTCTTTACAATCAATAAGATGCATAATATACCTTCCCAACACTCCGGAAAAAGAATCATATTGGTCAACTGAATTATCCAAAGAAAAAACTTGAATGGAACTATACTATTAGAAATTATTCAGTTTTAGCTGCATTTACATCATTCGTAAGTTTTCTTAGCAGAAACAACGCAACAAATAAGAAGCCCATTGGAATTAAAGTGTAGTAAAAAGCCTGATCAGCACCAAGATTTTTGAACAACCAGCCAATAAGTCTTGAACCAAGTGTTCCTCCAAGCGCTGAAAATATAACGATCAACCCGGTCATGGGACTGTGCAGTTTTTTTGGCAGCGAACTGAGCACCACTGAGTTCAGGAGCGGATATACCGGTGCAATAAAAAGCCCCACTAATGGAAATGCAAAGCCTATCAACGGAATATCCGAGAAGCTGCTGATGGAACCTACATTGGCAGTGACGGCAGCAGGCAACACAAAGACAACCATCGCCATAGCTGCAAGAAGACAGACAGACAACACCTGAATCCATGTGAATTTTTGAGTTAATAATCCGGCCATTATTCTACCGACACCCAGTGAAATGGCCAGAATGCTTGCCATCATAATGCTGATGTTTTCAGGAAGTTTCAACACCCTGTCATTAAAAGTAGGAAGCCAGGTCATAATTCCCTGTTCAATCATGACAAAAAGAAACGCAGAAAATACAAACACAATCACCAATCGCTGTGCTATCAATGCAAACATTTGTTTTACATCATCACGAAGATCATTACCGGGAATTTCTATAGATTCTTTAAACGGGGAAACAAACAATATGATGAATGAAATCACACATAAAACAGATAACAACAAATACACATTCAGCCAACTATCAGGTTCGTTTTCATTATTGAATGCCGGAAAAAGAAAGTATGCCAAAGCAATTCCAAACATAAAAACTCCTTCGATCGAACTCATCAGGCTATTGTGTTCTTTCTGATTGTTGGTCACAAGTCCAATGGTAGAATACACGGATACTTTTATTAATGCAAAAGCTACACCTACAGAAGCAAATAGCAATTTGGCAGCCCAGAATGAATTACCCCAGTACATTCCGAGGCAGGCAAAGGTCACTATAGCCAAGCCCGCAAGCATAGCCTTTTTATATCCGATCCGGGGTAAAAATGACGCGATCAGGAAAGATACAATGGCAATGGGCATATCTTTAAAAAGTTCAAGCACACTTGCCTGTATCTCATCAACTCCATATATTTTCTGAGACTTCAGGATTACAATACCAACGCTGTTAAGCAGAATGGCGAACACAAAATAATTAATATACAAAGAAAGTTTGATGCCCGGTTTCATGTCTTTAATGTTTTGAATAAGTGACAAACTTAGTACATTGCCATCTTATTTGTATTATTGTTGTTAAATTACTTTTGAAGAATGATTCGTTTGACGTTACCGGAAGAAATATACCCTGTTTTATTTAAAGACGCTGCTTTATCCGGAATATTACAGGATGGTAAAATACTGGCTGATTCCATTCCAAAGTTTTCTCCGAAAATCATCAACGAAGCGTACGAAAAGTATAAAAAAGGGGCCGAATTTGACCTGATGTCTTTTCTAAATGATCACTTCATATTTAAAACCGCAGTTCTTTCAGAATTTAAAACAAACCCTCAACACGATATTATTCAACACATTGAAAGATTATGGACGTCCCTTACGCGTGAACCTGATAAGGCGATTGAAGGCAATTCACTCATACCTCTTCCAAACAGATATATCGTACCCGGGGGACGATTTAACGAAATATATTATTGGGACAGTTACTTTACAATGCTAGGTTTAAAGGTGTCCGGCAAAACAGATCTTATAGTTTCCATGATTGACAATTTTGTATATCTCATTGAAAAAATCGGGTTTATCCCCAACGGCAACCGGACATATTTTCTGAGTCGTTCGCAACCACCATTTTTTGTGATGATGATTGAATTGTTGGCTGAGATCAAAGGAGATTCGACGTTTGCCACCTATCTGCCATCCCTGCAAAAAGAGTATGACTTCTGGATGGATGGAGCCCGCGATAATGAAACAAAATCTTTTGCAAATAAACATGTGCTTCACATTAGTCATTTGATGCATCAATCGGACTCGAGCCCAAGGGGCTTCCTAAACCGATATTGGGATGAACTGGATTCGCCAAGATCTGAAATGTATCGTGATGATGCACATCTTGCTGACGTTTCTGACAGGGACCCCGGTGAATTGTTCAGGGATCTGCGGTCTGCTTGCGAGTCAGGCTGGGATTTTAGTAGCCGTTGGTGCAAAGAACCTCTAAAACTGTCGTCTATCCACACCAGTGATATTATACCTGTTGATCTCAATTGCCTCCTCTATCAGTTGGAAACTACTTTGTCAAAATCTTATAAGATTTACGGGGATTTAATAAAATCTGAAAGTTTTACAAAATTAGCGCAGATCCGAAAAGAAAGTATACAAACCTTCTTCTGGGACAAAGAGAAAGGATATTATTTTGATTATGGTACCGGAACTTTATCCGGGACTTCATCTGTGTCCGCTGCAGGTATGTTTCCTCTTTTTTTTGGTGTAGCAGACGAAGAACAGGCTGTCAGGTGCTTTGGGTTTATAGAGAAGCACCTTCTGGTCCAAGGGGGCATCCAAACCACTAATGTGCACAGTGGTCAACAATGGGATGCACCAAATGGTTGGGCACCATTGCAATGGATAGCTTTTAAGGCAGCTTTACAATACAAAAATGAAAACCTCGCCATGGACATCGCATCCCGATGGATCAATCTGAATGAATCAGTCTTCAAACGCACCTGCAAACTCATGGAAAAATATAATGTAGTCAAAATTGATCTTGAAAGCGGCGGCGGTGAATATCCTGTGCAGGATGGATTTGGGTGGACTAATGGAGTATATCTTGCTATGAAAGAGTGGTTTGACAATCACTGATGGAACACTCCATAAGTTCTTTATATTGATGGTGCACAATAACAGCACTTTTGATGAATGTGTAATTAATTACTTTTTCCAGGTACATTTGAAAAGGGGTCATTAACATCTTTACCTGTTGATCACCAGATTCTTTTTGTCAAGTATGTTTGTACCATTATAGAACATCATCGAATATACCCCTTCAGGATATGTATCTGTACCGATAGTCAGTTTGCTGTTGTCTGTCATGGTATGTTGCCCTGCCTTCTTACCTTCTGCAGTGTAAATGATGACAATGACATGGTTTATTTCAGACAAATCAGGTATTGTGATATCAATTTTGTCATTAGCCGGATTAGGGCTTATAACAAAATTCAACTTCTCTGGTTCACCAGCTGCCATTACTATTTTACTGTTGGATTCAACTCCATCGAAATCTGTCACTTTAACCATATAGTAATAACTTTCAGCAGCTAAAATATGATGATCTTCAAATGAATAATTTGCACCTGAAGACTTATTTTCACCATTTATATTTCCAATTGGTATAAAATCTCCATAGTCCACCTTGCGTCTTGAGATAGTATATTCTTTTACATTGAACTCCGAATAAACGTTCCACATCAAAATATTAACTGAACCCGATCGCTTCACAGAAATATTTCCCCATGAAACAGGTAACGGCAGAAAACCGATACCTCCGTCAATATTATTTAACTTTTCGCAATTGCCAAGTTGTATGATTGCAGAAGTACCTTCTCCATAGGACCCATCAATATTACTGTCCATATCCGGCATACTTCCTGATTCACAAAATGGTGAGGTAAATACCAAATCATCATTTATAATACAATGGATATAATAATTTCCATCTCTCAGGCCATCAAATAAATAATTTCCGTTATCATCGGTAAATGCCGAATCCAGTTGATTATAAGACTCATCATATAGATAAACCAGGACATTTCCTACCCCGGCTTCGCCATTGTCCTGAATGCCATTCATATTAGTGTCCATCCAGATCTTGTTTCCAATACTGCTTTCACAATAAAAACCATTGTTCAGATAGCAAAAACTATCACCACTTACTACTTCAAAATTGTATGTGGTATTATGACCAAAATCATGCGAAATATGATTATAGATAAAAGGATTGGAGCCCACAAATGGAATTCCTGCCAGCAAATCAACCCCGGGAGGAATAACCACCTCTATAAAATATTTTCCGGGAGGAACACAAAAACTAAAGTAACCATCATCACTAGGTGATCCCGGTTTGACAGATGTATAATTAAAGGCATAAATAGTAGTGTCATTCAGACCGATCTGCCATAAGTTTACTTTCAGATGGTTTATGCCGTTTTCACCGGTATTAAAATTATCGTTAAAATTGCTGTCATAATATAAGGTACCACATATTTGAGCACAGACATAAAAACCAGCATCTATATTATTTATATTAAAGCCAGCAATTACTGTAAAGTCTGAAGTGGTGTTTTCTCCATTGGCACCTGATAGGTCACTATTCAAATTTAAATCCGAAAGGACATGAACTGTTTGACTAAGTGATGATGATATATCGAAATGAAGATAATAATTGCCGGGAAATACATGTTGAAAAAAATAAAAACCCAGTGCATTGGTACTTGTTTGTGCTATCAGATTGTCATTCTCATCAAATAAACTGACAATTGCATTATCTATACCAGGCTCGCCGTTATCCTGCAATCCGTTGCCATTCATATCGTCCCATACCAGATCTCCTACAGATGAGAGTACAGTGAGTCCGGCATTAAAAACATACGTATCATCATTGGTCAGGCTGCATAGCGTATATCCATTGGCTTGACTACTATTGTCTGTATTGTTACCCAGAAAAGTAAACACATAGTTGGAAGGCAATCCTGATTTATTAAAGAAAACTTTATAACCCCCGTCCGGAATGTCATCAAAACTATAATAACCATTGACAAGTGTGATAGTGGAAGAGATAAATTGTCCGCTACAGGTAATTAAAAATACAGGCACCCCGCCTAATACCGGTTCGGACATGTCAATAATCCCGTCTGCATTTTGATCAAACCAAACCAACCCGTTTATATCACTATTTTGAGGATCAAGCGGAATAGAAGGAAAGTTATTACTACCTGATAAATTAAGTAAATTAAGGCTATTTAATATAACTATTAGGGAGACAATCGATATGTTTTTTCCGAAATTCATGCTCAGTAAGTTTGAGTTATAAAATGATTTAATAATAGTTTCAGGACAATAAATCACTCATTGAATACACAAAATTAACCAAACAAATGATATGAAGCGAATATTAAGTAGTTTAAAAATGGGTTAAAAAACGAATTTTATTTTTATTAATATATTGATAATCACGCACTTAGGATTGCATATTAATTTATTTCATTTAAAAAGGACTGTAAAACAGGTCATTGCTAACCATAATTGAAATTTTCACCTGTGTTATAGCTTTGACCCTCTAATTTTTATATATGATTCAATTATTTCATAAATTTTTATACATAGCCTGATGGTCAATACCAACTTCCTTAAATTGCTCCCCTTCAGCTATATATTCATTTTTAATATAAAAAGCAAGGGATTCAAGTCTGGCATGAAGTTCTATTCTTTTGAAATCTTTTGACTTTGCAAATGTCTCGCTTGATTTTACTAAATAAGTACCAATGCCTTTTGATTGAAAAGACTCAGAAACGGCAACCTGTCGCATTTTAATAATATCATGATCGACAGGTTTTAAGGTGAGCACCCCTACCAACTCATGTGTATCTGATGAATAACAACCAA
>JACMLK010000026.1 GCA_014379665.1 Saprospiraceae bacterium
ATTCAGAATACAACAACACTGCGTATGGCAATGCCCTGTACACCACAGACAGATTTGACAAAGCCAATAAAGCTGTCGTTTTTGATGGTACATCCACTTTTCTGGAAGCAGCAAATTCACCGCAACTGGCATCCGATTTCACTTCAATTAGTTTTTGGGTTAACGTGCATTCATTGCCGGCTTTCGGAGAAGTATATATATTATCACATGGCGGCTGGCAGGAACGATGGAAAATTTCTCTTCCTTCACATGGTAAACCGGTATTTACTACCCATGCAGCCACATGTTGTAATGATATGGATTCAGGTGATGGTAATGCGCTACCACTCAACGAATGGAAACATGTGGTTATGACCCATGATGGTACCACAGACAGAATTTATTTTGATGGCGTTCAGGTAAATGAGAAGCCTTATGCTGGTCCGTTAAATACAACTGGATATCCTTTTGGCATTGGATATGATCCGATAGACCATGGAAATTATTTTGATGGTGCATTGGATGAAGTGCAGATTTACAATCGGGCATTAACTGCTCAGGAAGTATTGGATTTGTATAATGAACAGTCCACAGAACCGGTTGAAACCGACACAGAAAGTCCTTGTGCACCTCTGGATCTCAGCGCAGTGGTTGATTTTACCAATGTGACCTTATCCTGGGCTTTAGCAGAAGATAACGTAGGCGTTGAGTCTTATAATGTTTATCAGGATGGGGAATTGATACAAACGGTTTCCGGTCTGAGCGCATATATTGCCGGTCTTAATCCATTAACGGAATTTGTTTTTGGTGTATCTGCTATAGATGCTGCCGGCAATGAATCAATGATTACAACCATTAAGGTAACTTCAGGACAGGATGAAACACCTGATACTACTCCACCTACCAAACCCGGAAATCTTGTAGGTAATGCAGGAGCAAATTCAGTATTATTGTCATGGTTGGCTTCAGTAGATGACAGAAAACTGGCTGGATATGTCGTATTGGTGGATGGGGTGTTTTTTGATTCACTGTCAGAGGATGCAGTTTCTGTTTTTGTAGGCGGACTTGAAAATGAAACTGCGTACACCTTCGAGATATATGCATTCGATCTTTCAGGAAATAATTCCGAAATTGCAGAAGTAACACTAAGTACAACTAAGCCTTTGGACACAGGGGAATCCGGATTAGTAGCCCATTATCCTTTTGATGGTAATGCTAATGATGCTACCCCTTATAATAACCATGGAGCGATAGGTGGAAATCCGGTGTTTGAACCATCAACGCATCCTTTAGGTATAGGAGGACAAAATATTAAATTTGACGGAGACAGAGATTCTGTTCTGGTACCGAATGCCGTTCATTTGATATCTGATTATACCACGGTCAGTTTTTGGATTAGAGTAGATGATCAGAATATAACTGATGCTGAAGCATATGTAATTGACTTTGGACATTGGGATGAAAGATGGAAAATATCATTGCCGCAACACCTAAAGATAGTGTGGACTACCAGTGGTAATAACACACAGTTCCCTGTATTTATTTCAGATATGGATAGCGGTGATGGCAATGAAATGGTCAAAGGTTTCTGGTGGTATGTGACCATGGTACATGATGGGGGAGAAGATATCATCTACGTCAACGGTGTAGTGGCCAACAGAAAACCTGTACCTACCAAACTGAACAGCACGGCAAGACCACTATGTTTTGGTAGTAATCCTATTGAAGGAAGGCAGTATTTCCCTGGAGCCTTGGATAATGTAAAAATATATAATAAAGCGCTTACGGCTGCTGAGATATCCAAGCTTTTCACTTCAGGCACATCCGGTATTAAAGATTTTGCTTTGACTGAATATGGAGATATCATACTTACTCCTAATCCTGTGTCCAACATACTAAATATATCCCATTCCCTCAGTGCAAAAAAGGATATTAAGGTAAGGATTCTGGATAATATGGGAAGACAATACGATGGTTTTGCACCTTCCAAAGCAGACATACAATCAGGAAAAATCACCGTGGATACCAATGCATATCCTTCAGGATTGTATTTTGTAAATCTTATAGTGGATGGACAAAATATAGGTTCAGTAAAATTCAGTAAAATCTGAAGATAACGCAGAAAAGAAAGTAATGTTGATAGAGAGGAGAAAGGAATCCAAGGATTTCATTCTCCCTCTTTTTTTAAACCTCACCAATCCAATATTCTTCAGGAGACCCGGATATAATGTTTAGGGGTGTGATATTTTTAATGTGATAAGCATTATTCAGGTGTTCGCTTTGATATAGCAAAATTAGTTTAACCAACAATAAAAAAACCGATATCATTATGGGTATCAGATTTGAAGAAAATCCCATCATTCTCACGAGTGATATTAAACCGAGTATGGAAGGCATGAAGGTAGAATGCGTCCTGAATCCCGGTGTTTTCAGCTTTCAGAATAAAACATGGTTGCTTTTAAGAGTGGCCGAAAGACCTCATCAGGAAGAAGGATTCATATCATTTCCGATCATCGACGAATCCGGAAATCCTGAAATTATTACCTTTAATTTATCTGACCCGGATCTGGATCTTTCGGATGCACGAATGGTCATGTACAAAGGTAAAATGTATCTCTCGACCTTATCACATCTCAGGTTGGTCTGCAGTGATAATGGTAAAACGTTTTATGAGCCCAATGATATCGAATCTAAAATATTTGGTCACGGGAGTCTTGAAACCTATGGCATTGAGGATTGCAGGGTTAGTTATTTTAACGAACAGTATTATCTCACATTTACACAAGTTTCTGAAAATGGGGTAGGTGTGGGACTAATGCGTACCACAGATTGGACACACTTCGAGAGAGATGGCATGATCATACCTCCACATAATAAAGACTGTGCTTTATTTGGTGAAAAAATAAATGGTAAATATTATTGCCTTCATCGTCCATCAGGGATTGGCCTTGGAGGGAATTTTATATGGCAGGCGTCTTCACCTGATATGCTGCACTGGGGAGGCCACAAATGCGTCATGCAAACAAGACCGGATAGTTGGGATTGCGCTCGTATTGGCGCAGGTGCTTCGCCTATAAAAACGGATCAGGGGTGGCTGGAAATATATCACGGTGCAGATTTTAATCATAGATATTGTCTTGGATCGGTACTTTTTGATTTGAATGATCCATCCATTGTATTGGCGAGGTCGGTCGAACCCATATTTGAACCTATACAGGCATACGAAACCAATGGTTTTTTTGGTAATGTGGTATTTACCAATGGCCATATTGTAGATGGTGATCAGGTCCATATGTATTATGGTGCATCTGATGAAGTCATTTGCGGAGCTACTTTTTCAATATCACAATTATTGGCCACACTTTTAAATTAAACAGCATGATAGCTAAACTGACCAACGAAATTAAGTTTTTTAATTCTAATCCTAAACCGATGCGAATCCTCCTGCTGACCAATCTGATATATGGTTTGGTGGGTCCGATTATCGAATTATTCATCGGGGCATACATCATGCGAAACTCATCAGATATTAGTCTTGTGGTTATTTTCCAACTTGCACTGTATACCGGTATTCCTCTTACCTTCATGATCAATGGTTTTTTACTCAATAAAATTCACATTGCATGGCTCTACTCATTTGGAATGTTATTAAGCGGAATATCCATGTTTGCCATGATGTCTCTGAATGAACTGGATACCATGGGTGTCTTTCTTGCCGGGTTGATTATGGGACTATCCTACGGTTTTTTCTGGGCGAACCGCGATTTTCTTGCACTCAATACCACAAAAGACAGTTCAAGAAATTATTATTACGGGATAGAAACATTCTTTTATACTACGACAGGAATCGTTGTACCACTTGCAGCAGGGGCATTTATCGGAGCCACAGATTCAAACGGCTGGTTTGGAGGTAATGTGAATGTAGCTTATTATATATTAACCGGAACAGTGTTTACCATGTCATTGTTTGCATCAGTTCTGGTACATCAGGGCAATTTCCAAAATCCAAAACGGGCGCCCTTCCTGTTTATTAAATTTGACAGGATATGGAATAAGATGCTGGGTTTGGCGTCACTTAAAGGGGTAGCTCAGGGATATATTGTCACGGCACCCACCATGCTGATCCTAAGTCTTGTAGGTAAGGAAGGGTCACTTGGGTTGATACAGGGTATAGCCGCCGCCGCTTCAGCCATATTATTGTATATCTTAGGCAGGGTGACTGGTCCCAAACACCGTTTGTTGATTTATGGAATTGGTTGTTCGCTCTTTATTTTGGGAGCTCTATGTAATGCAGGACTTTATTCATCCTTAGGTGTGATACTATTTATGATGTGTTTGCTTTTTGCAAGGCCACTGCTTGATATTGCTTATTTCCCTATTCAATTGAAAGTAATAGATATCATTGCCGAGAAAGAAAAAAGAAATGAATTTTCTTATATATTCAATCATGAACTTGGTTTATATGTCGGTCGGTTATTTGGTTGCGGATTATTTATCATTTTGGCCAGATATGTAAGCGAATATGCAGCTTTGCGTTATGCACTTTTAGTGATAGCTTTAGTGCATGGTCTGGGTTGGTTTATGGCCAGATCTATATTAAAAGAAAAGGAAATGGCTTGATGTACAAATAC
>JACMLK010000221.1 GCA_014379665.1 Saprospiraceae bacterium
GTAAAAAAAGTAAGCATAGACGAACTTTATGATCTCTGCAAAGATGAGAGCGAAGTATTTATGTACGAGGAGGAATGATATTTTTGGTGTGGTATGGTAAGCGATTATAAAATATATTCAAATTATATTAATCCATCATATATTTTACCGTTTTAAATCCTAATTTTGCCGGAATAAAATAAACCAGCCATAGCTCTTCTTTTTCCATATAATTATATCTGTATCGAAGGTAATATCGGAGCAGGAAAAACCACATTCTGCAATCTGATGAAAGAAGAATATAATTGCAGGCTTATTCTGGAAGAATTTGATGACAATCCTTTTCTTCCATTATTCTACAAAGAACCTGACAGGTTTGCATTTACCGTTGAGTTGTTTTTTATGACAGAAAGACACAAACAGTTGCAACGAAGTCTGCTCAATCAGGATTTGTTCAGGGAGTTTACCGTAGCTGATTATGCTTTTGTTAAAACATTGCTGTTTGCCAGAAAAAATCTACCGGAAGATGAATTCAGATTATTCCAAAAGATGTTTACTGTCCTGAACCAGTCATTTCCAAAACCGGATATTTTAGTATATTTTCACAGAAATGTAGATATACTGCTTAAAAACATAGCAGGTCGCGGAAGGGATTATGAAAAAGGCATCACCCCTGAGTACTTAACTCAAATACAAAATTCATATTTTGAATATTTCAGAAACATACTCTCCTACCCGATTCTTATCATTGATCTGAACACGGTTGATTTCAAACACAATAAGGATCATTACGAACACGTAAAATATCTGATCTCAAAAAACTATCAGCCAGGTGTACACAGGATAAGTCTTGTGGTGTGAAAACCTGTAATCCTATTCCGATCGTCGAAGTTTTTTTAACTTCGATGCAATTTATCCGAAGTTTTTAACTTCGTCGACCAATCAAATACCTGTACAGGATTGAATTTAAATTTTTGCATCACCACATATAGTGCGACTCCGCTGGAGTCGGAAACTTTATGCTGAATTTATTTCTAACATAGTTCGACTTCTCTGAAGTCGTTTGGACTGTGATCCCAGCGGGATCAAACTATATATGATTCTATTTACCATACCTAAAATCAACAATCACATCCCCGGCGTACAATTTACCCTCTTTAAGCGTGAAATTGAGATGCGCAGGTACCAGCACCATCATAACCGATGATTGTGCATCTACAGCAAAAGTGGTTTTGCCTTTAACGTTTTTACTGATTATTTTCTTATTGTTGAGGTCGTATAGATTAAAAGCGGAAGCACCAAGGTCGATATTCACATTTTTGATTTCATCATGTGGATTAAAATAAAGGTAAGTATTATAACTTTTCTGAATTGCAAAAAAATCAGCCACGTTGCAATTGATCTTCAGTATTTCCGGAATATTTGTGTTTTCAACAATTCCTCCAAAGAAACCAACATGACCGCTGCCATAGACAGAAAACATCGTCTCTTTAGGCATGCCGGGATACCATAGTGGTCCGTCACCCTGCGCAAATGGCGAGATACCTTTAAACTCCGGATAAATGGACTCTTTGATAACACCTTCATAGGCAATGACATCTTTGGTCACCGCTTTGTGCTGTGGTATCGCCTGAAGAGAATCGGGCATCTCGTATGGATAACAAAATCGGGCAGCATTCGTAGCATTAAGTGCCCATTTGCCTACAGTGTTGCTGTACCGCTGATCGTACCTCACCATTGCGGACAATGGCAGCATCAGGTCAAAGGTATTCATCAGAAATCCATAACCACCATTGTGCACCGTACTACCTGCCAGACCGCTTACATCATATCCCCGCCAGTTGTCCACCAGTACTCCCCACCCTTCACGGCCTACTGCATCACCATCAAATGTCCAGTCCAGAAAGCGGCTTAGATTATAATTGGTGCCATGTTCGGCATTCATCCTTGCCGCAATATGGGCTGCAATCGGCATCATAGCTTCATAAAACCGGTTTTCTTTTTGGTTATACAAAACATTCAGCGCGTTTTTAGCAGCACGAAGATATTTTTCATCACCAAATTTTTGCCAGGCAGCATACATAATAAAGGCGTAACCACCAGCCACATCTTCCTGAGTCGGGATGTGATTGACATGACCTTTCATCTCTTTAAAATCAAAATAGGAATAACTATAGCTATTTCCCATCACAGAATCCGATTTATAAAACTGTTCTGCTACGTTGCGCAGAATATTGTCAAAATCTTTTTCCTTTGGATACTTGTCAGCTAAACTGAAAAAGAGCACATTGTTGTGTACTTCATACCAGAAATCATTGCCATAACCCCCACCAATATGCGCGCCTTTATTGGTAAAATTCTGAATCACATTCCAACCATTATCTTTATTAAAGTAATTACGCAGCATCCTGACATAATTGCGGCCATCCTGTTTGCTTTTATCGATACCTGCCATGGTAGCACCCAAAACTGCCCCTAATGCTCCCAATGCTTCGTGGTTTTCGCCATTGTTCACTGCCGCACCCATCCTGACATCTCCGATCGCCGTATATATGCCGAATGTGGTATCAGGAAAGTTCCTTTTCTGACCATCCATCCAGATCAGGGGGAGAAACTTACCCTTTTGTTCAAAATCAAAAACATATTTGTCAAAGCTGACAGCCGTTTGTTTCCAGTCTCTGTATTTATAAGGCCGGGGATGAAAGGGCATTTTATCAACTCTTTTAATACTGATCTGCGTTATCGGGGTACCCGCCGTAGGAAAGTGAAGGTGACGGGTGCATGAAGAAACAAATAATAAAACTATAAAAGACAACAGATATTTGTACATAACTTTACATTTTAGCAGTTTAGCAAATTAGCAATTTAGCAATTCCTGGCTGAATCAGTAGCAAGAACAGCAACTTCCAGACTTCTAAGACCTGATTCAAGTGGTGCCAATAGTTCATGCGACGTGTTTTCAATTTTACTTAATACATCGGCTAACGAAGATCTGACACAATCGGCATAAACCTCCTGTTTTGAACCCGGTAAACGAAAAGTGCCTGTCAGGATCTCATCTGCCTGATATATAAGTCCACCGGAACGTACTTCATCTTTATTCGTTTCTAAAGAAGTAGAAGATATTCCCCAACCTTTTGGTCTTGATTCGTCCGTTGCTTGGAGAATCGGTACGATGCTTTTGCTTTTGAAAAGCGGATTGGACAAAATAGCAGATTTTGTGTTTTCATTTACAAGTACATTGATGTTTGCCCAAAGTGGTATCCACCCATGGAGCTCAATATCAGCAATATCGTATGACAGTTTAATAGTGGTGGACTCGAAAAATCCCGGTCGTGCAAAAGAATGATAATGGGTAGTAAACAATCCACCTTCATAAAGCACATTTGCCATGATCTGGTCTTCCTGTTCCGGATTACGATCGTGTTTAAAACCATGGGCTGCAACGAGTTTCGCAGGAGATATAAAATGAACTATGTCAATAAAGTGAACCGCGTGCTCAATGAGTATGCCTCCTGATCTCAAAGGGTCCCAAAACCAATGTTCCGGTGGGAGTTGTTCATCCTGAGCATAATTTTCAACATCCACCCTGCGCAATACTCCAAACACCCCTTGCTTTGTTAAAGTCTGTATCAGATGTATAAGTGGATTAAAGCGCATAATGAAATCAATAACAGCCACCATTCCGGTTTCGTCTCTGCAATGAATAATCTCTTCAGCATCTGCTATATTAATGGCTAGTGGTTTTTCGATAAGCACATGTTTTCCTGCATCCATACAAGCCTTGGCGATCATCTTATGTGTAGATGGTTCGGTCACTATAGCTATCACATCAATATCAGGCAGCTCAATCAGTTGTTTCCAGTCTGTAAAAAATCTTACATTATCAGAGTGCAAAAAAGAGCTGGCATTCAGATCTGAAATAGCAGTAACCTGCACATGATCCATTTGATTCCATGCATTGTGCAAAAACTTTCCAAATCCGCCATATCCGATGATTCCTATATTGAAAACACGCATTTATCTCAGCATTTTTATCTTAATATATTTAAACATCAAGCCATCTCCTTTTCTTTTAATATGGATCGTGCCATAAACCAACCCAGACCATGAACTAAAGCTATCACTAAAAGTGCATAACGCAATGCAGCATATTCGCTCACATATCTGGCTAAAATGATAAA
>JACMLK010000222.1 GCA_014379665.1 Saprospiraceae bacterium
ACGAACATCATGATTTTTCTTATATTCCATGGAATAAGCTTCCTGAAATCCGTAGCATTGCGCCGGAATATTATAATTCCTTGACTTATCATATGTCATGGTCAAATCTCGTTTGGAAATTTCTGACTGACCATAGTATTTCATTGTTTTCCAGAACAATAAGAGATAACAAGGGGAATGTAAAAGTGACTTCTTCCGGTGAAAATGATTACCATGAACAAATTAAAATTAAAGAAATAGTTTAATATTACCTCAGGTTTTGAGCTCCGATATTTTCTGTAAATGTAAAACAAACAAATTATCAGGCAACTAATAATTCGTTAAAGTTTATTAAATAAAACGCATTTCTTAGATACTTTCTTTACATTTGATGGTTAAAATCCTTCACTATAAATTATATTTTGATGAGAAAAGTCATAAGTTTATTGGTATTCATTTTGTTTTTTGTGGGATTGTCATTGGATATAAACGGACAGGTACGTAAAAAAAGTTCCACAAAAAAGACAACGAAAGAAAAGAAAGAGCAAGTTAATCTCATGGATAAAATAAATCCCGAAATCAAATTTGGTAACTTAGGTTTTTTTAATGGTTTTTCTATTTCATCAAAACTCAATATCGGATATAAATTGAGTGAAAGATTTACATTAGGATTAGGTGGAAAATTATTTTTTGATCAGATTGTGGTAGTTGGTGCTTCTGATCCTTCCAACTTTGATTATGGCGGATTGGCTTTTGCAAGGGGAAAGGTCACAAACGATATTTATATTCAGGCAGAATATGCTTTTATGAAATATGATTTTTATGAAACCAATCTAAATTATCCACTGATTGGAGCCGGATATATGAGTGGCATTGGAAAGTGGAGGTTTGGCATTGAACTCCTATATATTGCTAATGAACAGGCAAGAGATTTTCAGGGATCTATAGTCGAGTATTGGTTTGGAGCCAGCTATAATTTTTAATCACATCCTTTTAACCAATCAGCCTTGATGATAAGATGGTAAAAATTGGTAATACCGAATTAGGAGAATTCCCTCTTTTGCTTGCTCCCATGGAAGATGTAAGTGACCCGCCATTTAGGGCAGTTTGCAAAGAACAGGGTTGTGATCTCATGTATACAGAATTCATTTCTGTAGAGGGTTTGATTCGCGATGCTGCAAAAAGCATTCAGAAACTGGATATTTATGATGATGAGCGTCCAATTGGTATTCAAATATTCGGGGCTGAAATCGAATCCATGTCATTAGCCGCTGAAATAGTTGAAGCAGCCAATCCGGAGTTGATTGATATTAATTTTGGTTGTCCTGTCAAGAAGGTAGTTTGTAAAATGGCTGGTGCAGGCATACTTCAGGATATTCCCAGAATGATAAAACTTACCGAAAAAGTAGTGAGATCTACGTCACTTCCTGTGACTGTCAAAACAAGATTAGGTTGGGATGAAAATACACTTAACATTGAAGAAGTTGCAGAGAGACTCCAGGATATTGGAATCAAAGCCTTAACAATTCATGGAAGGACCAGAAAACAAATGTATAAAGGAGAAGCAGATTGGACATTAATTGGGAAAATAAAAAATAATCCAAGAATTCACATACCAATTTTTGGAAATGGAGATATTGACAGCCCTCAAAAAGCCATGGAGTATAAAAACAGGTATGGCATCGATGGCATTATGATAGGCCGGGCGAGTATTGGATATCCTTGGATATTCAGAGAAATCAAACATTATTTTGCCACAGGCATGTTGCTGGATCCACCGACTATAAGTGAAAGAGTCGAGGTGGCTCGCAAACATTTAATGCGTAGTATCGAATGGAAGGGGGAAAAAACCGGAATTGCAGAAATGAGGCGGCATTACACTAATTATTTTAGAAACCTTCCTGATGTAAAGGTATTCAGATCAAGATTGGTCACAGAAAACAGCAGTGAAAAAATTCATGAAATATTATATGAGATCAAAGAACATTATCAGGAAGAAATGCTGTTAATATAGCCTAAGTAAATAAGACTCCGCGTGGTATTTAATATAAAGCCATATGAAAGAAAAGTATTTGAATTGATTCAATTGTCTGCAGGGGAATTGGGATTTCCGGTATATGTTGTAGGCGGATACGTCAGGGACCGATTACTTGCCAGAGAATCCAAAGACATGGATGTAGTTTGTGTAGGCGATGGGATTGCGCTGGCAGAAAAAGTAGCATCCAAACTCAGACCTTTACCGCATATCGCTGTTTACAGGAGGTACGGCACTGCGATGATCAGACACAAAGATCTTGATATAGAGTTTGTCGGGGCCAGAAAGGAGTCTTATCAATTTGAATCCAGAAAACCTGCTGTTGAGAATGGAACACTGGAAGATGATCAGAACAGACGGGATTTTACGATAAATGCTATGGCAGTGAGTCTCAATGAAGAAGATTATGGGAAGATTATTGACCCGTTTAATGGATTTACTGATCTGGAGCGAAAGGTGATCAGGACACCATTGGATCCTGATAAAACATTTGCTGATGACCCACTCAGAATGAT
>JACMLK010000223.1 GCA_014379665.1 Saprospiraceae bacterium
CCACAACCAAAAACCAGTCACAGTAAAAGTGATTAAACCTAACCCCATAATTGAAGTGTAAAGCAATTTGAAAATCCCCGTTTGCATACTAAATATTTTCTGCACAATGGAGCCATCATGAATTTGTTCAATCATATCGGCATTCCTCCTTTCTACTTTTAAAACGATGCCGGTTGCGGCATCCAATTGCAATCCATTATAATGATTTTTAAATGTAAACTTCAATACCCCCTTGTCGGGCCTCACATCAATTCTATCTATCTCGGCATCCATTCGAACACCCATCGAATCACTCATATATATCATTGCTTTTTTTTGTAGACTATCGATACTTAGCCACTTGTCAGGGTTTAATGAAGACCCCTCAGTTGTGTCAGCCAATATGAGACCAAAACTATTTTTTTTCCACCCTAACATTATTCCCGTTACACCTACAATAAACAGGAATACGAATAAAAAAATACCGGTGAACCGATGTATTCTTCTGAATATTCTAATAGTTTTAGCCTTTTGCTGTCTCTCCTGATGGTAATCCAATGTGTACAAATTAAAAAATGCAAAAGTAAAAAATAAGCTAATTTTGCTTTGAAGCAATCTCAAATATATCTCTCAATATGATAGTTTTGGTAAACACTTCATTATTCCTTTTGATCTTCAGACGGACTTTTTTCCCATTTTTACCGATCAGTTTTCTATTGATCTGCATGAGACTCAGCCATCTTCTGGACCAAAATCCCACTTTAAGAATAATGTCACCTGGCCTGATATCCGCCTCCATAGCCGGTGAATTGTCTATTACGTACTTTACATAATATTGATTCAAATCTTCTCCAAATGCAAAAATAGTCATACCGCTCTTATCAAACTCAAAATCTTTATTATAGTTTTTGTTTGGTTTTAAGTATAATTTAGATCTTAGCAGATCAATTATTACGACAAAGCGCTCCAGTAAAAGATTACCAACCAGCCCATTTCTGATAATTTTTTCAGGAGAAAGCATTGCATCATCCAACGCCTGAAAACTGCTGATCAAATTATTGAATTCAAGTGTTCCAAATTTCAGGCTATGTATTTTACCGGCATACCCTTCAATGTCCCCACCCAATCCTTTTCCAAGACTTCCTTTTACAATTTGAACCGGAAGACTCAAGAGACTGTCCGTATTATTATGGAATAATGCTGTTAACCCGGCGCCAGTATCTATAAGTAATTTTGTTTTCGTTGGATGGCCTGGTTTGACTTCAGTAATACAATTTAGGTAAGGTTTGCTGTCTACAATGTCTATGTCATATGAATGATACCTATCCAGTTTTGAATAGTTGTATTTGGCCGGATCTGAAAGTGTAACCTGACTTGAATTATAATCAATTTTCATTACCAGACCTCTAAAAAACTCAGCTCCCAGAATGCCGTCTATTTTTGTACCAATATATTCTTCCAGAAACAAATGGTCTTTTTCCAGAACAATAATATTCTGCCTTATAGTCTGAGTATTGACCAATTGAAGAAAAGTACCATTGCATATATACGCCTGAACGGTCTGGCTCATATCAGAACCCAGGATGTTTATTTTTTTATGATATGTTATCTGCATCATTTCTGCATACTCCTTCTTTAGAAGTATAGTATTTTCTGCTCCGGTATCAAGTATAAATTTTAATGGAATCAACTTCTGGAATACCAAATCCACCACTATAAAACCCTGATGATAACTAAAAGGTATTACTACTTCTGAAGAATTGCCGAGCAAATTAATGGGAAACTGCTCCGATTTACATAAAAATGGACAGAAGAATAAATAAAGAAAAGAAATAAACATGTATTTCCGGCTTATACCATAGGGTATGTTTTTAAACATCATGTATGTTATGATTATTTAGAATAACTTTTAGAATCATACATTTACCGGGTTTTGAGTGATCTAAGTCTTACCATAAAAAAATATAAATCTCAAATTTAACCAATATTTATTAATAGATCACCTTACAACAATTATTACAAATAAAAATATCAAAGTCCGGATGTTTTGATATTTTTATGAATTATTATGATGCAATATTAACTGTTTATGACAGAACTCCGAAAAGCTCTAAAAACCGGCGGCCTTACTATGATCGTAATAGGAGCGTGTATAGGATCTGGAATTTTCGTGACTCCTGCTTCAACTATGAAGTATATTCCTCATCACGGATATGCTATTCTTGCCTGGGTTTTGGGAGGTATAATTGCATTTTTTGGTGCAATGACTTTTTCTGAATTAGGTTCTAGATTTCCGAAAGAAGGTGGAGTATATGTGTATCTTAAAAATGCATATGGAAATCTGGCGGGGTTCCTATACGGGTGGATTATTCTTCTGATTGTCAACACTGGTGCATTGGCTGCTTTGGGACTGGCTCTTGCTGACTATTTAAAGTTTTTTTTACCGGTGTCGGATGGACAAAAGTCTATGATCGCAATAGCCGTGATATGGGGGTTAACCATAGTCAATATTTTTGGCGTCAATATAAGTCAGCTTTTTGCATCAGTATTTACAGGACTTAAATTGCTTGCCATAATTATAATTATTCTGGCAGGATTTTGTTACCTTCCAAACAGCACGCATCAAATCAATCTTGATCTCACATCAGATATTCCTCCTGATCTGTTGAGCGGAGTGTTACTCGCTTTTATAGGTGTTTTTTGGTCTATGGGTGGATGGCATCATGCTACTTACTTGTCAGGGGAAGCAGTAAATCCTCAAAAAACTGTACCAAGAGCCATGTTAATGGGAACATTGGCAGTAACTTTATTATATATACTTATAATTTTTTCATACATGATACTTCTTCCTTCTCACACCATGGCTCAAAGTGATAGGGTGGCAGGAGATGCAGTGTCTGCCATAATTTCGAACGGTGGAAAATTTGTTTCGATTGCTATTTCAATATCCATTTTTGGGACGATTGGTATTTATACCATGACAGCTCCAAGGATATATTATGCCATGGCAAAAGATGGTATTTTTTTTAGGTTTTTGGCAGATGTTTCACCTAGGTACGGCACGCCTTATAAAGCGATGATTTTTCAATCCATTTGGGCCACCATCCTGATTCTGATATGGGGATCGTTTATTAAAATTATAACTTTTGTGACATTTATGGACATTTTATTTATGTCATTGGCAACCGGCACCATATTCATTTTCCATAGGCAAACCACAAATAATGATGGTTTTAAATTAAAATTTTATCCCTGGATTCCCATTATTTATCTCATTGTTACTGTTGCATTTGTGTTAAATACCTTAGTCGATCTGAATGTAGAATCATGGGTTGGAATGGGAATTCTGATTTCCGGTGTACCGGTATATTATTATTTCAGACATAAGACCTGATCAAGGATATTGCGGATAATTGTTTTCAGTAAAGCAGTTGACTTTAAAACAACTTTTCAAAAAGAATTAATGATGGAAACAAATTCCTCACCACTCAGGGAAGCACCTCCCACTAACCCTCCATCCACATCTTGCTGACTAAAAATTGATTTCGCATTATTGCCTTTGACAGATCCACCATATAAGATACTGGTTTTTTCAGCTACCCCTTTACCATATTTCTGCTTCAGCATAGCCCTGATGGCTTCATGCATTTCCTGAGCTTGTGCAGGAGATGCAGTTTCACCGGTACCGATAGCCCAAATTGGTTCGTAAGCTATCGTAATATGCTTCATCTCTCTAACTTCTATCTGAAATAATGATTCCTGAAGCTGCAATTGCACATGATGCAGATGATTCCCTGCTTTTCTGATATTGAGGGATTCTCCGCAACAGAATATTACTTTTAACCCTGAATTCAACGCGGCTCTCAATTTAAGAGCAAGAAGTGCATTGTCTTCATAATTATATTCTCTTCTTTCTGAATGTCCCAAAATCACATAGGGCACCTTCATACCCGCCAACATGACCGGAGATATCTCCCCTGTAAATGCTCCTGAAGTCTTATGATGACAATTTTGAGCAGCAAGTAGCACTTTTGATGATGATTTGATTTTTTTCTGTATGGCATAAATATGAGTAAACGGCACTGCCAGGATGGTAATCACTCCTTTATCTCTTTCAGCATCTGCTATATACTTGGCCAATGCAATACCTTCGTTAATTTGTGTATTCATTTTCCAATTTCCCGCAGCAATTTTTTTTCGGCTCATACTATTATATTTAAATTATTGAAAACTGTAAAGCTAATTATTCTTTCTTAAATCACTTTTCTGACATAAGTTAAAAGGAGAATTTAATAAAACAATCTTTCATTTAGCCCTGAATATATAACCTTCTCACCCTACCTGATATACGGCTTAGTATTTCATAGGGAATGGTTTGACATACTTTTGCCAACTCTTCAACCGGTCTGCCTTTACCAAAAATGACTGCCTCGTCTCCGGCATATACATCATCAGCATGCCCAATGTCAATAATGGTCAGATCCATACAAACGTTGCCGATAACAGGATATTCTTTTCCATGAATTTCAACCTTATATCGGCCATTTCCAGCCATTCGCATCAGCCCGTCTGCATATCCGATATTTATAATCGCAATTTTACCACCGCTGACAGATCTTCCCCTTCTGTTATATCCGATATATTCTGACGCAGAAATAGTTTTAATCTGGACAATGGTCGCTTTTAAGGTGTGGACTTTTTCAAGTTGTCCGGCTATTGTTTCAGTAGTATCAATACCGTATAACCCCAAACCAAGTCTCACCAGATCAAAATGATATTGAGGAAACCTTATAATTCCTGCGGAGTTCAAAATATGTTTCAATGGCATATAGCCAATGAACTCTGTAATCACTTTATAAGAATCAATATATGCTTTTACCTGGTTATGCGTAAATTCGTCATCTGATGCAT
Organism: Saprospiraceae bacterium; assembly: GCA_014379665.1. GTDB lineage: Bacteria > Bacteroidota > Bacteroidia > Chitinophagales > Saprospiraceae > OLB9. The sequence goes on from JACMLK010000223.1 coordinate 4,891, forward strand.
CTTCACTACTGCTTAAATGACTAAATATAGATTTGACACGGATTTGCACATTTGACGCCAACAATATACCCAAATCATTAAGCTCAGCCTGCATAAATCCCAATCTGTGCATTCCGGTATCCACTTTAATATGCACATAAAAATGTTTGTTTTCATCCAAATCAATAATGGAAATGATTTCTCTTAACTGATCCATAGAATACACTTCGGGTTCAAGTTTATAAGTTACCATTTCCTGAATCCCATTACTGTCAGGATTGAGGATAATGATGGGTAGGCTGACACCTGCTTGTCTGAGTTGAACACCTTCATCTACAAAAGCAACTGCCAGATAACCAACTTTTTTAAATTCCAGAAATCTGGCCAATTCTTCACTACCGCTACCATACGCTGATGCTTTAATCACCGCAATGATCTGTGTATCCGGTGATAATTGATTAGAAAAAACTTTCAGATTGTGTTCTATTGATTGTAAATCTATTTCAAGTGTTGCAGAATGAGCTTTGTCAGACAACACCCGAATCACTTTCTCCAACTGAAAAACTCTGGCGCCTTTGACTAAGATCGCTTTATTGCTGATATCAATACCCGGAATTATTTCAATGAAATCATCAATATTTGTAAAAAATGAAAACACAATATGTGGATCCAGATATTTCACCAGACCTTTCACCTGCTGACCAATTCCCACCACATAGTTAATCCGGTGTGTTCGAATCAGATTGGCCAACTGTATGTTTAATGTTTCTTCATCCAGACCTGTTTGAACGAAGTCAGAAAGAATTAAAATTTTTTCTTTAGTACCTGATTGCTGGCTAAGAAATTCCAGGGCAATTTTGAATGATTGTACATCCGCATTATAAGTATCATTAATAAGTATACTGTTATGAATGCCATTCTTCAATTCCAACCTCATTGGGATGTTTTGAAGTTTAAGAATTTCTTGTTTAATCTCATTTACCTCCTTACCAAGGATAATTAATATGGCCACACAATGAAGTGCATTATCAATAGATGCACTATCAGAAAATGGTATGACAATTACATACTCATTTTGATTTATTGAAATGGTAACATCGCTTCTGTAATTTGATCTTTGTACTGCAATGACCCTGAATAATGAAGCGTTTTTGCTTCTCCCCCAGCTCAATAACTTTCTGTCAACAAATTTCGTGCGTATTGATGTACTTACAGTGGAATCATCTTCATTAAAAACTATGGTCTGAACAGTCTCAAAAAACAATAATTTTTCATTTAACTTTTCTGAAAGACTACTGAATCCTTCTGCATGTGCATCCCCGATCATAGTAAATAAACCTATGGTAGGTTTTATAGTTTCTGCAAGGTTTGCCATCTCTCCTCGTTGCGAAATACCAGCTTCAAATATACCAAGTTCATGATGCTCATTAATTTGCCATACTGATAGTGGAACACCTGTCTGCGAGTTGTAACTCTTTGGACTTTTTACTACCTGCCGGTCATGAAGCATCTGGAATAGCCATTCTTTTATAGTTGTTTTTCCATTGCTACCAATAATACCTATAACCTTAAGTTCTTTGAACTGATTCCTGTGAAATGTTGTCAATTTCTGAAGCGCCTGGATACCATGATTTACCTGAAACACATTCGCTTTTTGCCCGGAAAATTTCAGGGTGTTTTCAGAAACTATATTTCTTATGCCTTTATCCAAAGCATCCTGTATGAATTCATTACCATCATGCATACTTCCACTCAATGCAAAAAAAATTGTTTCTTCCGGTATGTCTATTTTTCTGGTATCTATAGAAAGCCTTGTTATCAATGCATTTGGGAACTGTAGAAGGGACTTGTCCGTTCCCAATATTTCTGATATTTTAATGGCGGTGTACATCATCCTGATTAATATTAAAGATCGAAACCAATATCCCTTCGGTAATACTTGCCATCAAAGCAAATTTTGTCCGCATTATCCAATGAAATTTTGACTGCTGTCTTGTGATCATTAGATAAAGTAGTTACAGCCAATACTCTGCCCCCGTTTGTAACTAAATTATCGCCATCCATAGCTGTACCTGAGTGAAAAACCAAACTTGAGGCAACATCATTGAGTCTGGTGATGATTTTATTTTTTGAAAAATCACCCGGATAGCCTCCGGAAACCATCATTATCGTTGCTGCTGACTGATCTGAAATTTTTAAGACCTGATCTTTTATTCTATTATTCACCAAATCATCCAGTATTTCCACGAAATCAGATTTAATTCTTGGAATAACTACTTCTGTTTCAGGATCACCCATTCTGCAATTGTATTCAATCACAAATGGCTCACCCGCAACACTAATCAATCCAAAAA
>JACMLK010000224.1 GCA_014379665.1 Saprospiraceae bacterium
CGGTGATTACGGATTGCATGAAGAAAACTTCTGGATGTTGGTTCATCCAATCGCGATTTTAACAACTATTTTAGCTTTAATCTTAAATTGGAGATTGATGTCAAGGCGACGACTTATTCTTTTAGCTTTTGGCATTTATATTTTGGTAATATTGACAACTGCTGTTTATTTCGTACCTGAACTTATTGCTTTTGCCGACAGTAGCAATAATAAAACAGTTACGGCCGATCAATGGCTTCAAAGAGGACAAACATGGCAATACTTTAGTTGGATAAGAGGGGGTTTTATGTATGTTGGTTTTCTATCCATAATGATGGCTTTGACAAAAGTCGACCAGGAGCGCTTACCTGCTAAAATTCCTACTTCCAACAACCGCAGCAGGGGTGAAAACTAGGAAATGATAACCACAAATTATAAGTATTGACCACATAGTATGAATTAAAATTAAAAACAATGAATCATAACGGTAAATCCATCCGGCCATTTATCGGAGCCAAAGATTACGAAGTTTCGAGGAGCTTTTACAAGGATCTTGGATTTCAGGAAAGTATTTTGTTCCACAATATGTCTTATTTCCAAACGGAGGGATTGGGTTTTTATTTGCAGGATGCCTATGTGAAAGACTGGATAGACAATACGATGATCTTTATGGAAGTAAAGGATGTAAAGCAGTTTTACAAGGAACTGCATGACCTTCAACTACCTTCAAAATATGCGACTGTTAGATTGGTCCCTGTTAAGGAACTTGCTTGGGGAAGGGAATGTTTCTTGCATGACCCTTCCGGCATTCTCTGGCATTTTGGGGAATTTAATTGATAAACAAATAAATAGTGGAGCATTCTATATAAGAAAATAGCATAAAAATGAAACCATATAAAATATTAACCATAGCATTAATGCTTACAACAGGGTTGAATATATATGCTCAAACCGAAAGCAATAAATCGGATATAGTACAAATCACAGAAACATTAATGGATTATATTGACGGGACGGCATATGGAGAACCGGATAGACTCAAAAGAGCATTTCACCCTGACTTTAATTTATACACGATAACTAAAGAAGACAGTCTAAAAATTCGTTCAGGTGAAGAATATATAGCCAATGTTAAAGAGGGTGAAATAACCAATAGGATCGGCAGGATCATCTCTATTGATTATGAAAAAGACGCGGGGATAGCAAAAGCAGAAATAATAATACCAAATTGGAGAATTTTTACAGATTATTTTTTGCTTTTAAAGTATGAGGGTTCCTGGAAGATCGTGCACAAAAGTTATACCTGGAGGGAATATCCAAATAATTCAGAAAAAAAATAAAACTTAGAACTCACCAAGGTTACTTGGTGATTGTAATCCAGGATGTCTGACCATAATAATGAACACGTTTAGGAATCCATCTCGCTTGCGGGAAGAAGCTTTTTTCTCAAAGTGATGAAATCATCCTATAATGATATGGAACGATTTTAATAAATTAAAAAAATGAATGAGAGTCAGACAAATAAATTTTCAGCAATAATTGAAATAATAGGAATAAATCCATTTGTGCATTTGCCTGACAACATCTTAAAACTACTCTTCATTCAAGCCAATAGAGACAAAGGTAAAATTCCGGTCAAGATAAAAATTGATGGGCACGAATTTATTCAAACACTGATCAGGTATAGTGGACACTGGAGGTTATATCTCAATACCCCCATGAGAAATGCTGCAAAAAAACAGGTAGGCGAAACTGCAGAATTTGAAATATCTTTTGATCCTGCAGAAAGAGTCATACTCCCACATCCCAAATTAAAGAATGCACTTGAAGAAAATAAAGACGCAAAGATTATATTTGATAATCTCTCTCCTTCACGTCAACTTGAAATCATCAGATATATATCATTTTTAAAAACGGAAGTAAGTGTGGATAGAAATGTTTTAAGAACGATAAATTTTTTGCTTGGGAAAGAAAGATTCATTGCACGGGACAAACCTTAGAATGTTTTGATTTGAATAAAATATAACTAACAAATGTGAGTATAGAAAGTATTACTTTTGATTTGAAACCAAATGTCCAAATTATTAATCTTTAAATAAAAATAATGAAACCCAACAGAAGAAATTGGTTAAAACAAATATTTTTAGGTGTATTCGGGACGGGACTCACTCAAAATAAAATGTTTGGATTTTCAAAAGATGATTTGCTCAATATTAAGATGGATCCCTTATCTACAACATTCATTAAAAATACAGAAAGTATGAAATTAGGAGCTTTTTCGGTTAGTCTGAATGTCAAAGACATTAAGATATCAAAACAATTTTATGAAAACCTTGGATTTAAAGTTTTTGCAGGAGGCATGGAAAAAAATTATCTCATAATGAAAAATGAGAACACACTCATCGGACTCTTCCAGGGCATGTTTGAAGGAAATATTTTAACTTTCAATCCGGGTTGGGATGAAAATGCCAAAAACATTGAGCAGTTTGATGATGTGAGAGCAATTCAGAAACAGCTCAAAGAAAAAGGAATGAAGATGGAAACAGAAGTGGATGAACAAACATCCGGTCCTGCCGGGTTTTTTATGTTTGACCCGGATGGAAATCATATTTTGATAGATCAGCACAGGTAAAATATAAACTGAATGATCAGTAATAAACATAATTCTTTCACATGAGTCAAAACGCTCACTTAATAGGAATAGCCCTTCAGATTGTCGTAAAAGACGTGGTAACTATAGAGGAATAGTCCAATAAAAGTTTAAATTTATTTTAATCATTTTATCAATGGAAGTGAGGTGATTTCCAGTTGATAAAGGCAGTTTATTCCGGACGTTATTGGTCTTTGAATCGGCATTCCTATTAATTTTTTACACAAACAATACATAGCGTATATACTCCATAAAAATATAAAAGATATGTGTCATTTTTCTAAAATAGTTTGGCTTATTTATATTTTCTGGGCATGTGTTCAGCATTCAGGATGTAAAAGTGCTATCTCAGATCTTAAAGACGTAGGATCCAATAGTTTTTGTGCTCCCGATGTATTGGACAGATCGTGGTATACTTCAGGGGAGAAAGCCCCGTTATTTAAAGGACTTGAAGGTGTTCATTTTCCTGTTTCTACAAAAGACCCCGAAGCACAAAAATATTTTGATCAGGGTCTGATGTTATCTTTTGGCTTTAATCACGCCGAAGCAGGCCGATCATTTTATGAGGCGGCAAGACAGGATTCGACTTGCGCTATGTGCTGGTGGGGGTACGCTTATGTGTTAGGACCAAATTACAATGCTGGTATGGAGAAAGACCATTTTCAACGTGCGCATGACGCAGTGCAAAAGGCAAAATCACTATCTTCATCTATTAGTCAGAAAGAACGGGATCTGATAGAAGCATTAACGAACCGTTACACCGACGATACCACCATAGTAAGAACCCTGCTGGATTCTGCTTATGCCGGCGCAATGCGAAAAGTGTATACACAATATCCTCTTGATGTCCACATTGCAACACTTTTTGCTGAGTCCTTAATGGATTTGCATCCATGGAATTTATGGAATAAAGATGGTTCAATACAACCATGGACAAAGGAGATATTATCAGTGCTTGAACATTGTTTAAAATTGGAACCAAAACACGCCGGTGCAAACCATTTTTATATTCATGCGACAGAAATGTCACCCCATGCAGAAGATGCATTGGCAAGTGCTGATTTGCTTCGGGATTTAGTCCCCGGTTCAGGTCATCTGGTACACATGCCATCCCACACATATATACGTATCGGTCTGTACCATGAAGGAGTTGTGGCAAATCAGAAAGCTGTGCTGGTAGACAGTTTGTATATTGAAACATGTCATGCGCAGGGTGTTTATCCATTGGCATATTATCCGCACAACTACCATTTCATTTCTGCATGTGCTACACTTTGTGGTGAGCGTGACATTGCGTTGAAAGCAGCAAAAGCGACAGCTAATCATGCCCACAAAAAACTATTGCGTGATCCGGCATGGGCAACTTTACAACATTATTATTCCATACCCTGGTATGTGCAGATAAAACTCGGTTTATGGACTGAAATTCTTAATTCAAGGGCGCCTGAAAAAGACTTAAAATACCCTTTAGTAGTATGGCATTATGCACAAAGCATGGCTTTGCTTTCCCAAAATAAGATATCTGAATCAAAAAAGCATTTTGATGAAATGAATTTTATAATGCAGGATAATACTATAAAAGATTTAACTATCTGGGGAATAAACAGTGTCTTTGATTTATGTACCATAGCATCAAAAACACTGGAAGGAGAAATATATGCTAAAGAAAAAAATTATTCCAAAGCTATAAAACTCTTGCAGGAGGCGGTTAAAAAGGAAGACGCGCTGAATTATGACGAACCTCCAGATTGGTTCTTTTCGGTTCGTCATAATTTGGGAGCAGTTTTGATTGAAGCCGGAAATTTAGAGAGTGCCATTAAAGTATATGAAGAAGATTTGACTACCTTCCGTGATAATGGATGGGCTTTAAGGGGTCTTATGGATGTGTATGAAAAACTTGGAGATTCAAAGAAATTTTCAGCAACAAACATACGATTTCAAATCGCCTGGAAATATGCTGATATGAATATTAATTCGTCAAGAATTTGGTAAGTTATTTTTGGATTGTGGTATTACAATACGTTTATATTTTATAATGCTAAAAATTTACTAATTTTATTCCAATATTTGTGATATATTACAAAGACAATAAAACTCTCATTAAAATATAAAATTACCTAAATGAAATATCCCGCCATACAAAATTACATCAATGGAAAGTTTGTTAATGCGTCTGTTTCAACAACCATGGATGTAGTTTCGCCTTTGGATGGAAATCTGCTTTCGAAGGTCCCGATGTCTTCTGCCAAAGATCTGAATACTGCTGTACAGGCTGCCCTGGCGGCTTTTCCTACCTGGAGCAAAACACCAATCAAAGAACGTGTTCAGGTTTTTTTCCGCTATAAATATTTGCTGGAAAAAAATCTGAAAGAACTTGCTGAATTATGTAGTGAAGAGAACGGAAAAACCTATAGCGAATCTGTTGCTGAAATCGAAAAATGTATTGAATTGACGGAATTTGCCACCTCATTGCCACAATTGGTAACAGGTGAATTGCTGGAAGTCAGCAGAGGCGTGGAGTGCAGAACAGAACATGTGCCATTAGGTGTAGTCGCATCTATTGTCCCTTTTAATTTTCCAGCCATGGTCCCCAACTGGACCATTCCCAATGCGATAGCTTTAGGCAATTGTATGATCATGAAGCCATCTGAAAAAGTACCCTTGTCTTGCGGAAGATTAGCTGAATTATTAAAAGAAGCGGGTTTGCCCGATGGTGTTTTCAATATCGTACATGGTGATGTGGAGATCGTAGAAGCGATTTGTGATCACCCAAAAATTGAAGCCGTCTCTTTTGTAGGGTCTACCAAAGTGGCAAAAATTGTATATCAACGTGCCACAAACCATTATAAAAGATGTCTGGCGCTTGGTGGTGCAAAAAATCATCTAATGGTCTTACCAGACGCTATTCCCGGTATGACAGCCCAAAATGTAGCAGCTTCCATGTCAGGTTGTGCCGGTCAGCGCTGCATGGCAGCATCGGCGATGATTGGTGTAGGCAATGTTGACCCCATAGTAGATAAAATTTGTGAAGAAGCCAGAAAAATAATACCAGGTGTAAATTTGGGGGCCGTGATCAACAAAGAATCAAAAGAACGTATTGAAAGGTATATCACTGAAGCTGAAAAGGACGGCGCCATCATTCTGGTAGACGGTCGGAATACTAAAGTATCCGGAAAAGAAAATGGTACCTATGTGGGACCAACCGTGATCGATTATGTGACACCCGAAATGAGTGTTGCCCGCGAGGAGATCTTTGGTCCGGTGATTTCCATTATACGCACAAATACAGTAGATGAAGCACTGACCATCGAAAATGCCAATCCTTATGGAAACGCTGCCAGTGTATTTACACAAAATGGAGGCATGGCACGATATATTATAGACAGAGCAAGCGCGGGTATGATAGGGGTGAATGTCGGAGTCCCTGTTCCAAGAGAACCGTTTAGTTTTGGCGGCTGGAATGAAAGTAAGTTTGGTGTAGGAGATATCACAGGCAAGAGCTCCATTGAATTCTGGACAAAATTGAAGAAAAGTACCATCAAATGGAATGCCGAAGCCGGTGTCAATTGGATGAGTTAACATCCGACACCAAGCCATTTTAATGAAAATTTAATTCTAATCAATATACATTTTACAGATGAATACAGCCACATTATCACAATCTCAGGAGATTCTTCAGGACAACTTTGATTATACCTTATTTTCATGGAGCAAACAGAAGGGAATTTCTCCATTGGTTGTCGAAAGAGCGGAGGGTGTATATTTATATGACTATGATGGCAACCGGATCATCGATTTTAGCAGTGGATTGATGAATGTCAATATCGGTCACGGCAATCAGAGAGTGACTGATGCGGTCGTTCGGCAGATGCAGCAGGTGGCTTATGTTTCTCCAAGTTGCGTTACAAAAGTGAGAGGTGATCTGGGTAGGAAATTAGCAGAAATATGTCCCGGTGATCTCAATAAGGCATTTTTTACTTTATGTGGTGCTACGTCCATAGAAAATGCGATCAAAGTAGCCAGACTATATACAGGAAAGTATAAAATTCTCAGTCGGTATCAGTCCTATCACGGATCCAGCAATGGGGCCATGACTGCCAGTGGTGATCCCAGAAAATTGCCGGTGGATAGTCAACAGGCACCTAATTTTGTGCATTTTGAATTGCCCATAGCTTATCGCTGGGAGTATGGTGAAGAAAGTTTTCTAAAAGAACAGGTGGCCAATTTGGAGCGTATCATA
>JACMLK010000225.1 GCA_014379665.1 Saprospiraceae bacterium
GGAGATGTGTCGGAGCACTGATTCCGGTTGCCATGTTCAGCGATACAATAGCTTTTCCTACCTTTCCTTTCTTTGTTGTGATCAGGATTACACCATTTGCACCTCTTGCCCCATAAATGGCAGCGGAGCTTGCATCTTTAAGAATATCGATTGATTCGATCTCTGAAGCACTCAGTGAAAGAAGAGGATTCATCGGTGAAAAATTCGTTGACTCGTCAGTATTGATCAGAGGCATTCCATCCAGCACATAAAGTGGATCTTTACCCGCACTTATACTTGCGGTTCCCCGAATCTGGATATTGATACCGCCATCCACTTTGCCATTCGTCTGGTTGATCCGCACACCTGCTGCTTTTCCTGACATCGTGTTTTGAAAATTCGACACAGCAATATTGGATATATCATCCGACCCAAGTTTGGCCACATTCCCTGTGGACATTCTTCTGCTGGTGCTTCCGTAGCCGATCACCAGCACCTCATTGAGAATGGAAACAGACTCTTCTAAAGCTATTAACATTTCTGTCATCCCTTTAGAAACAGGGACTTCCTTTGTAGTGAACCCGGTATACGTGATCACAACAGCTTTAGCATTTTCAGACAGCGTTAGATTAAAATTGCCATCCTCATTGGTGATCGTTCCGAAAGACAGGTTGTCCTTTTCCTGTATCGTAGCACCGATGACCGGTTTGCCATTCGGATCCGTGACCATTCCTGTCAGGCTCCATTGTCCGAAGACATGTGCGCATAGCATGCACATCAATAGTAGTAGTATTGGTCTCATCTATCTGGTTTTGATGTTAAAAAAAAATTGCAAGAAGTAGAGTAAAAAAAATGATTTCAGGGGTATTAATGCATCAGTTTTAAAATTCTTAGCATGATGACCCTAAAAAATTAATTTAAATCTGAAATTGATTTGCCCTGATACTTCATTCCTGGTGGTCCCTAAATGGTGTGTCCAATAATTTGCGAAAGCTTGCCCGGCTTTGTTTCTTAAGAATAGCTAAATGTATTAAAACTTATCATACAAAGTAATTTTGCAGATTTTCATTTCGTCGGCCCAAAATAGCATAGCTGTTTCATTACATGCAATACCTCAATGGAGTATAGAGTTGTCCCATGTTTATGGGATTGTATGGCACTTCTTATTCCCCTGTTTCACTATGCGGTGCATCCACTGGCTTTGATTGCGGTGAACCAATCTCTCTTAAATAAATTGAAAGAAAGATGATTGCAAACACTGACAAAAATTCACTCTGCCAGTTTTGAAAGGACTCAAACCACAGTCTGCTATTGCCGAGGTATTGCCACATGGTCTCTGTTCTCCTGCCTTCCAAAGATTCGATCTGGTTGAAATCTTTATTGCTGCCATACCAATGAAGCATAAATGAAATAATAAAAAGAAGAAGCAGGGAAAGTGATAGTGAATGTTTATAAATCGCAAGGATAATGCCTCCTTTCCGCACCGGCCAGGGTGCATTGCGATGATTTTTGGGTTGGCGGTCCACAGGCTCTGTCCCTGAA
>JACMLK010000226.1 GCA_014379665.1 Saprospiraceae bacterium
TGTTTCAGACTTGTCCATGATGCAGACAATAGAAACTGAATACCCGCAATACCACCCCATGCCTTTTTTAAATTGCCGGTTTCTGTTTCCTTCAAAGAGGGTGGGGCAGGAGAATGGTCCGTAGTGATAAAATCCAGCACACCAGTCAGCAATGCTTTTTTCAACAATAGGTTGTTGGCTTTTTCCCTGATAGGTGGGGCACATTTATACCAGGTATTTGCATCGGGAATATCCTCCGCATTGAAATAAAGGTAATGCACACATGTTTCAGCGGTAATGGGAAGACCTTCTTTTTTTGCTGAAGCGATCAAAGTCAAAGCTTCCGCTGAGGACACATGCACAATATGAACAGCACATTGATGTTTGCGACATAACCGTATGATCAATTTAATAGCTTCATTTTCCCAGGATGCAGGGCGGCTACTGAGGTAGGTTTGATAACTTGTCGGATATTGTTCCAAATCATTACTAAAACCATCATCAAGTTCACAATGTACCAGTAATGTTATGTTGAATCCGGCCAGTATCGGCATAACTTCTTCCAGATCTTTTTCAGTTACGTTGGGGAATTCGTCGATACCTGAATGGGTCAAAAAACATTTTATCCCTAATACACCTGCTTGAATTAAACCTTCCATTTCATGGGCATTACCAGGAACACTTCCTCCATAAAATCCACAATTTACATTCAACTTGTTTTTGGATGCATCCAGTTTTTGCATAAACGCCATCAAAGTGGTAGTCACAGGGCTTGCATTCAAAGGCATATCGACCATGGTTGTAGTCCCGCCTGCCGCAGCTGACCGGGTAGCGGTTTCGAATCCTTCCCATTCAGTGCGACCCGGTTCATTGACGTGAACGTGCACATCAATCACTCCCGGCATGATCACCTGATCTTCATAATCCAGCGCATCTTCGGTTTTGAATAAATGAATGTATGTAATAATCCCATTTTCGAAGCTAATGGTGGCAGGTTGGAGTTTTTGATCTACCCAACATCTTCGGCTATATATTTTATTGATTTGATTCAACATAATATGATTAACTGTGTAAAGCCATCAAAACTTTTTCAGGGGTCATGGGTGCATCGTAAGGAATCACGGCCTTGGAATGAAAAGCTAATATAGCATTCCTAATGGCAAAAAAAGCACCGATTCCATACATCAGTGGTGGTTCGCCCACTGCTTTGGATTTTAAAATAGCAGGATTGTTTTGGTCGGTATTCAGAAAATGTACATTGATTTGTTTTGGTACAGTATAAATATCAGGGATCTTGTAAGTAGACAAAGCATTAGAAAGGAGTTTTCCATCTTTATTGTAGACTACTTCTTCCATGGTCATCCAACCCATACCCTGTACTATGCCGCCTTCACACTGACCCAAATCAACCAAAGGATTTAAACTGCTACCAAAATCGTGCACCACATGCACCGCATCAAAAGTATAGGTACCCCTCAAACAGTCAAGTGTGGTAATGGTCATAGCCGTACCATAGACATGATAAGCAAATGGGTGTCCTTTTTCTTTAGTTTTGTCAAAATGGATGACTGGTGTGGCGTAATGTCCTTTGGCGCTAAGATTTTCTCTTGTCATAAATGCATGCTGAATGACTTGTTGCCATGATAAATCGGTCAGATTTCCATTCAGACATACCATTTCGTTATTAAATGTTATTTCAACAGCATCGTCCGTATTTTTCAACAATTTTATTATTTCTTTCAGCCGGCTCATGATCTGTCCACAAGCATCTGCTACTGCTTTGCCGTTCAAATCGGCAGTTGCACTTGCCGCCGAAGGTGATGTATTGGCCACTCTGGTAGTATTGGTTGTTTCCAGTTTTATTTTATCCAAACTTAGTCCAAAATAAAAAGCCACCACCTGCATCATTTTGGTATTGACGGATTGTCCCATTTCAACAGCTCCGGTACTGACACCCACCGTACCATCAGTATATACATGGACGAGTGCTCTTGCCTGATTCATCATGGTATTGGTAAAGGATATGCCAAAACAGACCGGCATCATGGATAAGCCTTTTTTCAGATATTTATTGTTTTGATTAAAACGTTCGATGTCGCTCCTGATTGCTTTCGGATTATAGATTTTAGTTACTTCATCCCAGCAGTTTTTTGCTTCACACTCAGATACGACTTGTCCGTAAGGAAATTCATCCCCATCATCCATCATATTCTGACGTTGTATAAAGCTTGGATCCAGTCCCAAACGCTTAGCAGCATGGTCGATGGCAGATTCAATCACAAACATGCCCTGAGGTCCGCCAAAACCTCTGAATGCTGTATTTGGAGGTAAGTTGGTCCTGCATGAATGTGCTGTCACAAATACATTGGGAATACTGTAGCTATTGGTGGCATGAAA
>JACMLK010000227.1 GCA_014379665.1 Saprospiraceae bacterium
GAAGCCACCAAATTAGGGTTTAACGCTTATATTTTAGGGGCAGATATCTCTGCTGAAATCAACGAATTAAAAAATGTGATCGCGGACAAGATAATGAATTATAATGCTGACCTACCATGTTGTCTGATCTGGGGTGGCGAACCTACAGTCAAAGTTAACGGACATGGTAAAGGAGGGCGAAATCAACATTTAGTATTGAGTGTGCTCGAAATGCTCATCCAGGAAGATATTAAAAATAGATTCATATTGCTTTCATCCGGAACAGATGGAACAGATGGCCCGACGGATGCTGCCGGTGCTTACATCGATGAAAATATACTTAAGAAGGCAAAAAATGACCCAACGGAGCTTCAATCCCATCTTATTGCTTTTGATGCCTATCATTTTTTTGAACGGTATGGCGGATTGATAAAAACAGGCCCTACTTTTACGAATGTTATGGACGTGATTATTGTTTTAATAAGTAAAGAATAATTAAAGATGGGATTACAATTTCCGGTTCTGACTTCTGATAGACTAATATTGCGTCAGATAAAACCTGAGGATGCACCTGTAGTGCTGGAAGGTTATGGAGATACAAGAGTAAACCTATTTATGTCTGTAGCATATCACACCCTCGAAGAGGTACAGGTTCAACTTGATTGGTATACTGAATTATTAGAAAAGCAAACGGGTATCTGGTGGGGAATATGTATGAAGGATACAGGACAAATGATCGGCAATGGTGGATACCACAAGTGGGAGCATCAGCATCGATGTGCGGAGTTGGGATACTGGCTGCTGCCTGAATATCAGGGTAAGGGATATGCTGCCGAAGCGGTTAAGGTGATGTTGGATTATGGTTTTAGCTCTATGGATTTGCATAGAATCGAAGCCATCGTGGAAGGTGGCAATCAGGCAAGTTCTTTATTACTTAAAAGGCTTGATTTTGATTTGGAGGGCATCAGAAAAGAATGCGAATTTATAAAAGGCAGATTTATTGATCTGGAGATTTGGGCCAAGTTGAACAAATGATAAAAAAAAGCGGTTTGGCTCTCTCAACTGCCAAACCACTTATATAACCAAAACTTAAACAAATCTTCTATCCTCATTATATTTTCATTGTAAACCTTTTATATCATATTCAGATTTCAGAACGAAGTTTTATTGCGGGCTAGAAGCTATATGCATACCCGGCTGAAATATTAAAACCCTGATTTTTTATATTGAGGTTTACAATAGGATTTTCAAGCATACTTGTAAAACCAAGATTATATCTTCCATCCATAAATATCTTGCCAGGGCCTGCTTTTACCTCTCCACCTACACCTACGACTCCTGATACTTCCCATCGATTGTATATGTCATTGTCCAGATTTATAGGAATTCGTGGCAAATTAAAATCTATTATAAAGGTGGCCACAGGTCTTAATTCTGCGCTTGTTGCATAAGCTATATTTGGTCCGGCGATAGCGTATACTTTGGTCTGATCTGAACCAATACTATATTTAAGCAACAATGGCATTTCCATATAATTTAATCTGGTATTTGCTTTAGCACCAATAGGCATATCAATACCTAGAAGCTCCACATCAAATGCCTGACTTACTGTAAAACCCTTTTGAATGTAATTGAGTTCAGGTCTGAATGAAAGGGCGGAAGTCATAGGAATTTCTGCCATCACACCTGCTGTAAATCCTGTGTAAGTCGTTTGATCCGGAGTATAATTTTCCAATAGACCGTTGACTCTTGTATCTGCAAAATTGACACCTATTTTACCTCCGACAGAGATTTGTGCATCTGCATTCATTATCAATAGAAATGAACTGATTCCAAGTGTGATTTTTCTTAAGCTTCTCATGATTTAATGTTTTAAGTTATTACTAAAATGTGTTTTGATTTGTACCAATTACACCATCAAAACGACACATTGATACCTGACATAGTTAATAAAACTATAAATGTCAGTTGTATTTGGTTAACATGGGGTTAAGTATACAGTGGAGGCGTTGATCAAATAATCAACATGGTACACATCTGAAGCAGTTTGTATTAATTTTCAATATAAATTTTAGAATAAGAATGCGAAGATTAAATCATTTCATCATCTCTATTTTGCTGCATTTTGTTTAAATCTTTTTGCAATGATGTCCAATTCATGTTCTTTTAATCCTGATGTTTTTTTCAATATGTCTGTAAAAGTATTTACTTCTTCATCACTGGCAGGACATCCTACATTTTGACCGGCCTGTTCCATAGTCTGACCAGAAGTACGCATCATACAATCAGCCAATAACTTACCGTCTGCATCAAATACAAGCCAAAAAGGCAGACCCTGACGATCACCAAGATATTTAGTATTGAAATCTTTGGCTCCGGGAGTTTCCAGATGTTTTTTATCTTTGGCTTCATCGATGATGAAATAGACTATTTTATAACTTTTGTCAAAAAATGGGGCGCATGACATGTCATTAATGGAGTTTTCCATTTTATGACACCACTTGCACCAGGAAGCTTTAAAAATGACTATAACATTTTTATTTTCTTCTTTCGCCTGAAGGCAAGCCTCCGAAAAAATAGCAGTTGCGTTATCGCTGGTAGTTTGAGCGTAAAGATTCAGACCAAAGGATGACATCAGGAATAAAATCACAACTAACTTTTTCATTTTATATTATTTTATGAACAAATGTAAAAAGATAATACATCAATAAAAATTAAATCCGTTAAATTTAGTAACCTGTTGATAAACGGTTTAGCTCTTTCTCATTGCAGTAATTTCTCTAAGTGGTGGTACTGAATCCCAAACATTTTTTTGATGGCATTCACTTCTTCTATGGCATTGGTATTTGGTGTTGATTTCACACCGGTGATCATCAGATTTTTACCGGTATGTTCTGAAGATATAAATTCAAATACCTGAGTTCTGTACCCATTTGCTTCCATCAGCAACGCCCTGATTCCATCCGTTAAAATTTCTGCCTGGCGTTCTTCCAGGATTCCGTTTTTAAGGATAGGTGACAAGGCATTTTGATGATGCATCACACTTCTTACTTGTTTGTGACAGCAAGGTGAGACAATTATATATCTGGCATTAGCCTGTATTCCTTTGGCTATTGCCATGTCCGTGGCTATATCACATGCATGGAGCGCTATGACAATGTCTGTTTCAGCGACATTAGCTTCACTGATGCTTTTTTGCTGGAAGCCAAGTCCGACAAAGCCAGATTCTATTGCCGTCCTGTAACAAAGGGCTACCAGATCTTCTCTCAATTCGTAACCTGTCATTTTACAGTTTAATCCTTTACTATTGGTCAGAAAATCATACAGAGCAAAAGTCAGATACCCCTTACCACTTCCCATATCAGCGACTGTGATGGGTTGGGAGTTGGGTATATCTTTAATGAGGTGATCCAGTATCTCTATATATTTATTGATCTGACGGTATTTGTCCTGAGATTTATCAAATATTTTTCCGTCTTTACCGGCCAAACCCAGTGCCTGAAGATAAAAGCTGTTTTCAGGAATGTACCTCATTTTCTGATGATCATGAGTCGATGCTAATACTATTTGTTCTTTCAGCTTTTTTGAAAATAATGTACTATGTTCTTTTTTATTCTGGAGAAGTGAAGTTTCATTCTCTTTGGAAAACAGTACTGCATTAAAGAAATAAAGACCGATGAGGCTATTTAATTCTGCCATGATTTCATCATGTTTAAAGTTCCGGACTTCATCTCTGGTTTTGTATCTGTAAGTCAGAGAATACTGTAGCTCATGTTTAATTTCAGCAGGTTTGAGATAGACATTTATGATGTCTTTATTATTTGGTCTGGGTTTTGAAAAAGTAGCTTTAAATAATTGCTTGGAATGTACAAGTTCTTCTATTTTGGAAAGGAATACAATTCTGTGGTTACTGGTATCCGGCATCGTTTATAATATAAGGCGTAAAGGTAGTAAAATGGAGTTTTGATCATCTGATTTTCATCATTTTATAAGTCAGTTTCTTTTGAATACAGTAAATGAAGAAATGAAATGTGTATAAATTAATTCTTTTCTCTCATTCATTTTTTTTCAATTGCCCATTTTATTAGTTCACCTTTGCTGTTAATATTCAGTGACCTGTAGATTTGCATAATGTGGGTTCTTACCGTGTCTAAAGAAATATTAAGCCTTGCACCAACCATTTTGTAACTCATCCCATCGACGATACAGGAAACAATTTCTGTTTGTCTGTCCGACAGTGGGGAATGAATTTTTGGTATACGTTCAAAAAAATCTATGACTTTACGGGCTATACCCGGGGACATAAATGAGCCCCCGCTGTTTACCGTGTGGATACATTCATAAATAGTAATCAAAGAACTTTGCTTTGACAGATAGGAATTCGCCCCTGCACTGAGAGCCTTAAAAATTTTATCACTATCCTCAAAAGTTGTCAGCATAATGATATTTATATTTGGGAATAGTTTTTTTATTTCGGGAATTCCTTCAATTCCTGATTTCCCGGGAAGTTGAATGTCCAGCAACAGTACATCAGGAATGGGAAGAGACATAGTATTGTACTGGAAAGAAAAAGCTTCTACAGATGAAACAACACAAATCAGAGATATCTCCGGCTTTTGCTCAAAATATGAAATCAGACTTTGTGAGATAAGCTGATCATCTTCAATAATTGCGAGTTTGACAGAATTCATAAAACAAAGATAGAACTTATTAATACAGCAAATCAATCACATTTTGATGTGATGTGAAAATGTAAAATCCGGAATATTGAAGCTTCAGAAAGAAATCTCTCGAAAATCATGTATAATTGCGGATAAATCTGACAAAATAAATTCAGTGTGAATTATAATTTAAAATTCAAAATTTTTGCTTTCTTCAGTTTTATTTTGTTTTTGAATGTTAAATCAACTGCTCAGAATTTACCAAAAGCATCATACATCACCACTGAAGACGGACTTGGTTTTCGTGATGTGGTAGCTTTAATACCCGATAACAAAGGATTGATTTGGATTGGCACTTCTCAGGGAGTGGAGCGTTATGATGGTAAAGGATTTACTACATTCAACAATAAAAAGTCAGCTGACATTTTTTTTCCGGGTGAACATGTACACCACTCCGGTATAATACCAATGGAGGAATCTGATCTTTTGGTTGTTGCCGACGAAAAAATTTACACCATTGATCTTTGTACCAATAATTGGAAACTAATGGATTTACCCGATGAAATGGAAGGAAAGGTCATTCAGGTTTTCTACTCGGCTGAGCATACACTTTATATAATCATAAAAACTGATACTGAAATAATGCTTGCACAGTATCAAAACGGAATATTTAAAAAATTGTCAAAGTCACAAAAAGCCATACTCAATTTGAATAGCATTGCCACTGATACAATTGGAAATATATGGTGGAGTACTCCACTGGATGGAATACGCAAGTTGAATAAGGAAGGAGTGTTACATAATACGTATAAACCTGATTCAATCAACTGGTATGGTTCGAAATTGTACAGTACCCCTGTTTTTGTTGACAAACAAAACCGGATTTTCCTCTTTCCAAAAAGCGTTTATCAGATTTGGCAATTCTTTCCGGATGAAAACCGGATAAAGATAATTGCTGATAATCTTAACAGCCCTGTGTATTATGGGCTGGAGGACCAACTTGGCAACCTGTGGTTTGCAGGAAAAAGTCAGGCTTTGAGATATAGTTTCTTGAATCGTGATACTCCGGTGATGACAGATTTTACAGAACATATAAGCAGGGGGCTAAACTATACCCAGATAAATAGTATTTGTGAAGATAAATCGAATATATTATGGATTTCCACCAATAATGGCATCATTAAATTACCATTGGGACAACAATTGATCGATAATTATCTGGTGCTCAATGATAAGGAATGGGGAAACGAAATGAGGGGTATATTTGAAACCAACGATGGATCAATCTATGGATATTGTGAAAATGGATCACCCGGGCTATATAAGATAAATATACAGACCGGACTCCATGAAAAAGTCAGGATTAAATACTCAGGTGAACAGACTTTTGATATTCTGGTAAATGCAAAGCACTTTATTTATGATAAAAAGAACAATAAAGCCTATTTTCTGACGGATCATTTATTTAGTATAGATATGGATAATTACCGTACTAAAATGGAAGAAGACTTCAGCCATATCACAGAAAAATTTAGTAGAAATCCCATTGTAATGCTTCATGACGGAGGTATTATAGTAGGTTCGACACTTTCAAAAATCACATTGTATGATTGGAATGGGGAAAAAAGCAGAAGATTGCTCAGTATTTTAAATCAAAACGATGAAATACTTACCTCTTGTTTTGTCGAAGATAAAAATGGGTTGATTTGGGTAGGTACATCTAACGGAATTTATATCATTAATCGCAAAGGACAGATAGTCAGACATCTGCATACCGGATCATTTCCTGCTTTGAATAATAACAACATATTGACTTTGTACGAGGATAATAAGGATAATATTTGGGCCGGCACATTCGGTGGGGGTATTAATTTAATTAAACATTATACCACGTATAATATTCCAATACTGAACATTCCAAATTATTATGATCATTTATCCGTAGATTTTCTAAGCAAAGAACATGGTTTATGCAATGAAAATGTGCCGTGTATTCTACAGGATGATCAGGGAGTCATGTGGATGGCGACATATGACGGCATTTCATCTTATGCTCCACGAAATAAAATCTTTCAAACCTATAATGTATCTGATGGAATAAGCAACAATGAATTCAATTATACGTCTGCATACAAAGACAGTAAAGGAATGCTGTGGTTCGGAGGATTAAATGGATTAAACAGGATAAATCCCAAAGAAGCAAAATTAAACAGTCAAACTCCTGCAATCTTTCTGCTTAGCTTTATGAAGTACAACAGGCAACGGCAAAAACAAGAAAGAGTCCTGATCACTGAAAATGAAAATGCCAAAGCATATGAAATATCGCCCTATGATAGTTGGTTTCAGTTTGACTGGTCGTTACCTAATTACTTGAGAAGTGACAAGAATAATTACTATATTAGAATGGAAGGGCTGGATGAAGCTTGGATTTATAATGGAAATTCATCCTTTATCAGATATAATAATCTGCCTCCCGGTAGTTATACACTCTATGTTAAGGGAGCCGACAGTAAAGGAAACCGAAGCCCCGGGCAGTTATCAATACCTATAAAAGTACTTCCTTTTTTTTATCAGACATGGTGGTTTAATCTTTTGGTTTCATTGGGATTTATATTGACCATATTTCTGATATACCAATACAATCTAAGAAAGAGGATGGAAATGGAACGTATGCGTACACAGATTGCGAGCGATCTTCATGATGAAGTGGGTTCCATGTTATCGGGGCTTGCGATGCAAAGTGAATTGCTTCAATTGAGCGAAGGTAGAAATGTTCATTCCGGATTGGTAAATATTTCTGATATAAGCAGAACTATTATTGGTAAGATGAGGGATATGGTATGGAGTATAGATAGCCGCAGAGATTCTGTAGAATCATTGATAGACAGAATGAAAGAGCAGATTGCTGATCTGTTTCAGTCGAAAGATATTTCTCATTCCTTTGAATTTGGAGAATTGCCACTTAAAAAGCAGTTGTCAGTCAATGTCCGACAACAATTATTTTTAATTTATAATGAAGCCATTACCAATGTAATCAGACATTCTGATGCAGATAATGTACACATCCGTTTTGGAAATTTTAATGGCAAATTTGAATTATCTGTCATCGATAACGGACATTCCAATGGTAAAATTAATCATTCAACCGGATTGGGGAAAACAAATATGGAAATGCGTGCAAAAAAGATAGATGCTACCATAAGTTTTGAGCATCGCAATGGGTATGTTGTCAGATTGGTTATGAAAAAGATTTAGACAAAGAAGCTTAGATTTATACCTGATTTTAAGTGACCTCCACATATCAAACTATAGTAACCAGAGATTTATACAATTTGATTGAATATCATTACATTGAAACTCAAAGTACACCCGCATCAAGATGTGATTGATCTGGTATAATATTTACTTTATTTTTGTGGCATTATTATTTTTTAATATTATCATTGTGTGTGTTTTTTAACAGTTAAAATATATGCTATTATGCGAAAAGTGTGTGCACCTTTTCTAAGTTTCGTTTTTTTATATTTGTTCAATCCTTATCTCTTAACCAGTCAGACCAGAGTCATTGGGAAAGTGAATGACCTTAATAATGAGCCCCTTGCTTTTGCCAATGTGCTTTTATTGAACGGAAAAGATTCGACTTTTTTAAAAGGGGAGATAGCAGATATTGAGGGATCATTTATAATATCAAACTTAACACCTGGGGAATATATCTGCGAATACAGTATGGTAGGATATGCCAGAAAATTTTCCCCTTCGTTTATCATAAAAGATGAAAATGGAACCCATGATCTAGGTATCATCGTGATGGATGAAAGTATCATGCTTCAGTCCGTAGAAATTGTAGCTAAGAGAGCATTTTTGGAACAAAAAATAGATCGTACAGTAGTTAATGTCTCCAATAGTATAACTAATGCTGGCGGCAACGCACTCGAGGTATTACAACGATCTCCTGGTGTTCAGGTCAACAGGCTTACTAAAACAATTTCACTTGTCGGAAAGGAAGGAGTAGTTGTAATGATCAATGGTAAAATATCACGAATGCCTTCAGATGCGGTGGTGCAGATGCTCGAAGGAATGAATGCGGATAATATAGATCGCATTGAACTGATACATACTCCTCCAGCAAATTTTGACGCAGAAGGTAATGCGGGTATCATTAATATCGTACTGAAGAGTACCGGAGATGAGGGGCTCAACGGAAGTTATTCCCTTAATGCAGGAAGAGGTAGAGGTAATAAATACGGTGGAAGTATAAATTTTAATTTTCGCAAAAAAATGGTAAACTTTTATGGTGGTTATGACCATAATTACAATCTCAACCCCCAGATCTTCACCAACTACAGAGGTATAAGGCAGGATAATGATTTTCTGGAGACATCAACCAGAAGTGATCGGCCACACACACCAACTACTGTACAAAATGCCAGAATGGGCGTCGATCTTCAGCTATCTAAAAAGACAGTGGTTGGGATATTGGGATCACTCTTTGACAGAAACTGGTATATGGAAGCGGTTAATAATGTCGTTTATACTAGAAATGGTCAGGTTGAATCCCGTCTCCTGATGCCAAATATTGAAACCAACAAAAACAGATCTTATACCGGAAATATAAACATTGCCCATGAATTTGGGTCTGATCATACACTGACCATTGATGCCGATAAGGTAAGCTTTGAAATGCACAATCCGAGTAATTATCAGATTAATCTCGCTGACGGCAATAATGGATATGTACCGCAATACGAGTTGAGACTGACCAAAAATACGCCCATTGATGTGTTCGTTGTCAAAGCAGATTATCTTTTTAAAATCAAAAATGTACATTTTGAAACCGGGGCTAAGTATACAGACCTGAAGTTTGATAATGACATAAAAGTAGATAGTGTGCATCAGGGAGAATTACCTGTCATTTTACAGGAATATACCTCATTAGCACATATGGATGAAAATATCAAGGCCGGATATGTTTCTATATCCTTCAAAATCAATCAACATACAGATTTTAAAGCCGGTCTCAGATATGAATACACCAATACCCAACTCGGTACAGCGGCTGAACCCAAACTAATAGACAGACATTACGGATCATGGTTTCCAAGCATTTATTTCACCCACAGAATTACAGATAAACAGAGTTTGAATCTTTCATTCAGCCGTCGTATATTCAGACCACAATTGAGTCAACTGGCTCCATTTCTGGTTTTCACAGACCCAACTACCTTACTTGGTGGCAATCCGTCGCTGCAACCATCTTTTACCAATGCTTACAAACTGGATTACACCATTAATTCATTAAAATTGGGTGTTTCTTACAATACTGAAGATTTTCCAATCAGCTTTATACCAACCGTCGATGCCAAAACGAACAGACAAGTTAATGGATTTAAAAATCTGGAAAGCAGCAGAGGCGCCAA
>JACMLK010000228.1 GCA_014379665.1 Saprospiraceae bacterium
CAAAAACAGAATATACCGATTATTTTATGTACACTATCGGCCCACTTACCTTGGTATATTTAGGTTATGAAATGACGAAGATGAATGCTGCAGACAATAAAAAAATGATAGCAGGTCTTGTTTTTATCATCTTCAGCATCATATTCTGGGCATTTTTCGAACAAAGCGGTGGATCTCTGAGTCTTTTCGCTGCTAATAATCTGGACAATACAGTGTTAGGAATTCCTTTGGACCCCAATGGAGTAAATAATTCAGCCAATTCCTTATTCGTCATCATGTTTGCAGCCTTGCTAGGAATAGTCTGGATATGGCTTGCAAAAAGAAATATTGAACCCAACACCCTGATAAAATTTGGTCTTGCATTTTTATTTCTCAGCGGAGGCTTTTATATATTCTATTATACAAAGTTTTTTTCAAACGAATCAGGCGTGACATCACTTGACTTGTTTACCTTTGGATGGCTGGTGATAACTTTTGGCGAATTATGTCTTTCTCCGATTGGTATGTCTATCATGACCAAACTGGCAACTCAAAGACTTCAGGCCATTATGATGGGAATGTGGTTTCTGGCTAGTGCATATGGACAATATTTTGCAGGTATACTCGGTGCCGGAATAGCAGATGCATCTGAAAATGCCAGCAATTATGATAAGCTGATCGTATACGCAGATGGATATAAACAATTGGCTATTTATGCCTTAATAGCAGGAGTTGTCCTGATCATTATTTCGCCTTTTGTCAGGAAACTTATGCAAGATGTAAAGTAGGGTTGTATTTATACTCAATTTCGCAACTTAACAATTTAGCATCCTAACAACCTAACAACCTAACAACCTAACGACCTAACAAATTAGCAATTATGAATACAGGTACTGAAACGAATGACTTCTTTAGTCAAAAGGTATTGGGACATCCGGCAGGACTGTTTATACTTTTCTTTACAGAAATGTGGGAAAGGTTCTCCTATTATGGCATGAGGGCTATTTTTGTAATTTTTCTCACTTCCGCTTTGATTGATGGTGGATGGGGTTGGCCGCGTATCAATGCACTCGCGCTCTATGGCACCTACACATCCATGGTCTACCTCACTCCTATTATTGGTGGTATATTGGCTGATAAATTTTTAGGGCACCGCAAAGCCATCATTATCGGAGCCATGCTCATGACATTAGGTCACGCCTCAATGGCCATGGAGTCAGCGACCTTTATGTATCTTGGTTTAGCTTTTCTTATTTT
Source organism: Saprospiraceae bacterium (assembly GCA_014379665.1). GTDB lineage: Bacteria > Bacteroidota > Bacteroidia > Chitinophagales > Saprospiraceae > OLB9. The sequence continues at coordinate 1,237 of JACMLK010000228.1, forward strand.
TGGGAATGGCTTTTTCAAACCGAATATGACTTCCATGGTAGCTAAGTTATATAAGGACTTTCCTGAAAAAAAAGATGGAGCTTACACTATATTTTATATGGGTGTCAACTCCGGGGCATTCCTTGGAATAGGAATGTGCGGATACATCGGCGAAAAAGTGGGTTTTTCATGGGGTTTTGGACTCGCCGGTATTTTTATGTTTTTCGGCATGCTTCAGTTTTATTTGTCTCAAAAAATCTTTGGCAATGTAGGATTACCCCCTGAAAAAATAGTGGCTTCAGCCACATACAATGCAAAAGATGACGTTACTTCTGAAGAAAACGGTGGTAAACTCAATCCTTTTACCAAATTGGATATGTTATTTATAGCCATCACAGCCATTATTGCCCTCGTCTGGATTATCAATGATCCGATGTCAAAAGTGTATAATACCAATATTTTCGGAAATTCCACCATTGCAGGTTACGCCATCCTGACGGCACTTGTTATTTTTCTTTCCATATTATTTTCACGCATTTCAAGATATTCCCCGGTCACCAGAGACAGAATGCTTGCCGTATTTATTATAGCCGTGTTTTATATGTTTTTCTGGGCAGCATTTGAACAGGCGGGTGGTTCCATGACCATTTTTGCCAGGGACTACATGGACAGAACATTGGAAGGAAGCAGTGCACTTTTTTTTAAAATCTTCAACACCTGCCTCACTGTCATTCCGCTAAGTATAATATCATTTGTCTTATATAAACTTTTCAGACAGACATTTCAAAAATATGCGGTGGCAAATATATTTCTGGGAAGCAGCTTTTTAGTCATCTGGGGTATTGTGATATGGATGTTGCTGAACGAGTTTAATCAGAGCAGCACAGAGATAGCAGCTACCTGGTTTGGTATCCTTAATTCCTTTTTTATTATTTCATTAGGGCCATTATTTTCCAAAATATGGGAAAGCAAATACAACCCGACCGGTTCGGTCAAGTACGGTATTGGTCTTTTCTTTCTGGGGGTAGGTTTCCTTTCTTTGGCATATGGCTCTTATGGTATTCCGTTTGGAGCTCTGACAGCATCCGTTAGTATTATCTGGTTAGTTATGGCATATTTCTTTCATACTCTGGGTGAACTCTGTATATCCCCTGTTGGCTTATCATATGTGAGTAAGTTGGTTCCGGGTCGCATGATAGCCGTGACTTTCGGTATTTGGTATCTTGCCATTGCCATAGGCAATAAGGTAGCCGGTACCATGGGTGGTATGATAGACAGTATCTCCAAGGAATATGGATTGTCCAATTTCTTTCTTATTTTTACTTTAGTACCATTCGCTGCAGGCATCATTATTGTATTGTTGGGGTCGGTACTTAAGAAATTAATGCACGGTGTGAGATAATGATCACTGTGTTGGGAATCTTTCCCATGTATTCAGGCATACCGTTTACACCAATCGCCACCGATCGTCGAAGTTTTGAACTTCGATGATATAATCCCGAAGTTTTTAACTTCGTTCGTAATATCAAATGCCAACCCAGGATTCATCCTTATGGCTTATATTAGTGTACGGTACGATTCCTCCGGAATCGGAATCAATTTATTTCCAACATAGTGCGGCTTATCAGGTCATTATCGGTCTGACTTCTCGAAATCGTTAATATCGATGTCAAGGTTCCGGGCAGATAATAGCCAGAAACATAAGTCTGATTCCAACTTAATAAATGTAACTTCGTTGGTATTGATCCCAGTGGGATCATACTATTTCAGAATCTATGGCATCCTCCCCCAAATGATCCCGGAGGGATCAAACAAAACGCTTAAAATGCTTGCCAAGATCAATGTAGGATGCCATTATCGGCCAGACTTATCTGAATTCAATAATACCGAATGTAAAGGATACAAACAGATTGTAGCCTGGATTTCAGACTGATTATAGCCTGACCAGTCAATACGATTATGGCGAGAGAAATGTAACTTTGGTGCTATTGATCCCAGAGGGATCATACTATGTTAGAAATTTTTGCATCACCCCATTCATTTGATCCCGGAGGGATCAAACAAAACGAGCAGGTATGCGGCTCTTATGTAATGACAGCAGAGCCCTACCTCCAACTATTAATCCGATTACTGTATTTTAATATTTACAGTTTTTGTAGTTTTATTACCTTCCTTGTCAGTTGCCGTCACCGTAAATGTTCCGTTTCCCGTAGTTGCACTTGCAGGTATCGGAAGTGTGATATTAGCCAGTGTATGACTGGTTTTTGAATCAAAAGTAGTAATCTTAACCCCTGAAGCATCTATTTCTGCCAGCTCCGTATCATCGGTGACAGTGCCCGTAACCGGATAAGTACTGCCCTTGAGCAGAATGGCCCCTTCAGCTGGTGAGGTGATGGTAATGACGGGTCCATTGTCGTCTTTGTTACACGAAGTCACTGCCAAAGACAATACCAAAAATAACGTGAATGCGTTTATTGATTTCATAATGTGTTTATAATAAAATGATAAAATTAATTCTCTACTTTTAATAAAACGACAGGGATAACAAATTGTTGTCATCAGATTTTGATTATATCGTATTGATCCAGACATGGAGGATAATACTCCGGATCATGAAGCAAACCCATCAGAAAACCTCCTCCCCCCGCGCCGCAAAGCTTTAAATTGAATTTACCGGACACCAGACCTTCTGTCCATATTTCCATAAATGCTTCAGGAATTAATGCGCTGAAGTGTTCCGATTGTACACCGCTGATAAGCCGGACAGCTTCATTCAGCTTTGCCTGATCCTTTTTTATAAAAGCATGAATTGCATCTTTGTTGTACGTTGATAGTTCAGCAACAGCATCTGAAAAGATACTGTTTGACATGAATTTATCTCTGAAGGCGTCCACTAAGGGTTCAGTTCTTCTGGATATCCCCGTGTCAACCAGAAACAATCCTCTTCCGATAATATCTGTATCAATCCGACTGAGTTTCCCGTCTTCCTCCACCAGTATACCTGTACCTGTGTACGACACCAATGGATCTATCCCTGAACTTGCCCCGTGAAATGCATTTTCTGTAGCAGAAAGAATGGACTTCAGCTCCACCAGATCTTGTGTTTTCTCCAGGCAGTACCGGTCATAAAAGGCTGCCACCAATGCTCCGCTGCTCCCGAGACCATATCCATAAGGTATATCAGAATTGAAGCAAAGGCTATGATCTAAATCGCTTTTAAATGACTTCAAATCATAAAGCCTGTTGAGTGTTTCATCACCTGATAAAAACCTGTA
>JACMLK010000229.1 GCA_014379665.1 Saprospiraceae bacterium
ACAACTAACATTATCACTGATTGGTCTTTTTATATTTATGATGGCAGGTAAAGAATATGATCAAACCAAAATGCTTGCTTTGCTTTACAACACCACAGTAGGAGAAATTATGCGTACTTCATTTACCAAACTACATTTGAGTGATAATTATACTACTGTAATTGAAAAATATTATAGAGAAGGTGAACAGAATTTTTTAATATTTGACTCAATGGGGAATGTTTCAGGTACAATTCCTGAATTATTCATTAAAGACACCATAAAAAATAAAACTCAGGATAAATCGGTCAATCAGATGATGTCATCAAAAATTGCATCTGTCTCTCCGGGGGACAACTTAAAAGACATCATCGAACTCATGCGCAATGAGGGTGTCGCTATAGTTTCAGTGGAAGACCATAACCAATTGGTGGGAGTTCTGGACAGAAATCAAATAGAAAATTACCTTAGACTAAAGTCGGAATAGTTAATAATAACAATCATTACTACACACTTGTTTCTTTGTACATTTGACTCATTAATTATCTCTGTATGAAATATTTTAAAATCTTTGTTACGGTAATTGTTGTAGTGTGTATTATTTGGCTCATTGTCAAATACAAATATAATGTTAACCCTCCCATCACGTTGCTTTCACATGATTATAAAGGAAATCTTCCATTAGATAGCCTCAAACTACCTGAGGGATTTTTTATTTCAGTTTTTAGTGATAGTGTGGTCAATGCCCGCTCACTTTGTTATTCTCCTGATGGGACACTTTTCGTGAGTACAAGATCTGCCGGAAATGTATATGCGCTTAAGGATACCGATGGCGACCATAAGATAGACAAGAAGTACACTTTACTAAAAGACGGTAACATGCCAAATGGAGTAGCCATGAAAGACGGGCACTTATTTATTGCCGAAGTTAATCGCATTCTTAAAATAGAAAATGTGGAATCCAAACTCGACAACCCGGGCACACCTATTGTTGTATATAATAAGTACCCATCAGAAACTCATCACGGATGGAAGTACATTGCTTTTGGACCGGACGGAAAGCTGTATGTTCCTGTAGGTGCACCCTGTAATATATGTGAGTCCCGGGATCCTGTCTATGCATCTCTTACCAGACTTAATTCAGATGGTACAGGATTTGAAATAGTAAATTCGGGTATTAGAAACACCGTTGGATTTGACTGGCATCCACTAACCAAAGAATTGTATTTTACTGACAATGGACGGGATATGATGGGTGATGATGTACCTGAATGTGAACTGAACTACGCCCCAAAAGAAAAAATGCATTTCGGATATCCATATTGCCATCAGGGTGAAGTACCTGATCCTGAATTTGGCAAAAACAGGAAATGTTCTGAATTTACACCACCTGCAGCCAAAATGGGCCCGCATACCGCACCTTTGGGTATGACGTTTTATACCGGGGATCAGTTCCCTGCGGAATATAAAAATCAGATCTTTATCGCCAGGCATGGCTCCTGGAACAGAAGTAAAAAAAGTGGATATGATATCATGCTTGCTACGCTAAACCCTGATGGCACTATCAAAGAAACAAAAACCTTTATTACCGGATGGCTCAATCAAAAGAACGACAACGTATGGGGAAGACCGGTTGATCTGGAAATACTTCCCGACGGATCCATGTTGATATCAGATGATTATGCCGATGTAATATATCGGGTATTTTATAAAGGCTAATGTAGATGAAAAAGGAAAGAAAAGAAAATAGTTTTATCAAACAACCGTATTATAAAGGTGGCGATAAAGCATTAAAGGAATTCATAAATACACACATTTTATACCCTAAAATTTCCGAAATTAATAAAATTGAAGGAGATGTGCAGATCCGATATGACATCAATCATAAAGGAGATGTCACAGATACTAAGATTATTTGGGGACTTGACGATGGGTGCAACGAAGAAGCTATTCGTGTAGTTAAATTATTAAAATTTATAGTACCCAAAACACCCCGGCATCTTAAAGTGACTTTCCATAAAAATATGCGGATCCACTTCAGTTTAAATAAAGTACATGTATTACCTATTCAAAGTGATGAAGTATATGCTGATCAAAAAAATGCAGAAATTAAAGATATACAATTCTTCTATACCTTAAAAACTAACGAAACCAAACATCCGGAAAAAGTAAATAATAAACTTTTGAGTTATAACTATATAGTGAAAATATAAACTCCTAAAAGTGTTAAATACTCAAAGTGTAAAAACTACAAATTGATAGGTGGTCATTTCATACTTGAAATCCATACATTCATCTATAATATTTTCACTATAGGGAACAATACATCTACTTTTGTCATTATATTGTCATAAAATTAAATTCAAAAAGACGTGAAATATTTAATCTGTGTATCACTAATATTTATTCTCATTGATGCTAATGCTCAGTTTCCTATGGGAGGAAATAATTCTGGACCGACCATAAAAGGTAAAATAGAAGGGAAAGTGATCGACTCAGTTACCAATGAAATCATAGGATTTGCGACAATTTCTCTAAAGAAAAAAGGTAGTTCCATCGTTATTGATGGAGTTTTGACTGAAGAAACAGGCAATTTCAAATTTGAAAATGTAACCAATGGTTCCTATGATCTGTATTGTTCATTTCTTGGTTATAATGAGAAGAAGGTGGCAGCAGTAGAAACCACCTTAAAAAAGCCCGATCTGAATATTGGGAATATTGGCTTGGTGCCGGCCAATTATGTGTTGGATGCAGTTGAAATAAAAGAAGATCGTACTCTGGTAGAAAATAAAGCCGATAAACTTGTTTTCAATGCTGAAAATGATGCATCCATTGTGGGCGGCGATGCTACAGATGTTTTGCGAAAAGTACCAATGCTATCAGTCGATCTCAATGGAAATGTGTCCTTGCGTGGTTCTCAGAATGTCAGAATTCTTATCAATGGTAAACCATCTGGTATGTTTTCCAGCAATGTAGCAGATGCTCTCAAAATGTTTCCGGCTGATCAGATTAAAAAAGTTGAAGTCATCACTTCTCCTTCTGCTAAATATGATGCCGAAGGTAGTGCAGGACTTATCAATATCATTACAAAAAAGCAAAATATTGAAGGTATTGCCGGAAGTGTCAATGCTTCAGTCGGAAACAGACAGAACAGCCTTTTTACAAACTTAAATGTTGGGAAGGGCCGATTGGGACTGAGCTCAGGAGCAGCTGTTTTTTATTCTACACCAGCTGATGGGATAAGCACTTTTATGAGAGAAGATCAAACAGCAGATGGGATTCGGGTAATTGAACAAGATGGAACTCAGAAAACATCACGTTTAGGAGGGAACGGGTCAGTCAGTGCTTTTTATGATTTTAATGGTTACAATAGTATCAATAGTTCATTTAATTTCAGAGGTTTCGGCTTTGATCTGGAAGGTACAACTGAAGGAAAGCTAATTGACCCTGGTCTGGGCCTAAATGATCAATTCACGAGACTTAATAAAGGAGAAAACTTTTTTGGGGGATTTGACTGGAATACTGATTATACAAAAAAGTTTGAAAAACGGGAAGGCCAGGAGTTATCATTCGGAGTGCAATATTCAAAACAAACCAACAATCAGGACAATTATGTCAATGAAACCCATCAACTGGAATTCCTTGACAGAGATACTGACGTGTTTAACAAAGGCATCAATCACGAAACTACACTTCAGGTAGATTATGTCCATCCGTTTAATAAATCTGTAAAGCTGGAAGCGGGCTCAAAAGCAGTAATACGAAACATCATCAGTGATTACACCACGCAGATTTTGACTTTTCCAAATGGATACGTACCCCTTGTAGAAACATTTAAATATGATCAGGATGTATATTCAGGTTACGCTTCGATGAATTTTCTTGTGGCTAAGAAATATTCCATCATAGCTGGCGCCCGATATGAAAAAACAAACATTGCCGGTGCCTTTAATGTCCTTGATTCACTAAATTTTAATGGTGTTGGATATGAAAATTTATTGCCAAACCTTGCCATCAGCCGTACTTTTAAAAATTTTAAGACACTCAAACTGGCATATAGTCAAAGACTTCAAAGGCCAAGTTTGCAATTTATTAACCCATTCAATAACAATACAGACTTTTTGAACAGGACAGAAGGCAATCCTTATCTGGATCCGGAAGTAGTCCATCAGGTTGAAATGGCCTATAATTTTACAATTAGTGGGTTTACTACATTTTCATCTGTATTTTATAGATACACTGATGCTATAATTGAACAGATATTATCCATTGACAATAACGGTCTTTCTGTCAATTCCTTTAAAAATATTGGAACTAAGAACTCAATTGGTTTTAATACCTTTATATCTAAAACCGTCAATCTTGTTACTTTACGTACAGGTGGTAATTTTGCCACTTACGATGCTACAGGTATCATCAATGGCCAGAATGCATCCAGAAAGAGTTATGAATACAACCTTTTCCTGAATGGGGAGATTAAGATTTCAGGGACATTCAAAGCTGATTTCTTTGGGTTTTTTAGATCACCGGTTCGTACGATTCAGGGGGACAACCCGGCATTTACGATCTATGGTATGGGAGTACGAAAAGAATTTAAAAACTCAAGTATTGGTATCACTATGATAGAACCATTCAATGCAGACAAATATTTCAATTCCAATATTGAAACTGAAACATTTGTTCAGAAAACATCTTTTAGCATTCCTTTTCGTTCCATAGGGATCAACTACAGATATAAATTTGGGAACGTGGATTTTAAAGAACGAAAGTCTAAAGTTAAAAATACCGACCTCAAACAGGGTGGTGATACTCAGGGCGGTACCACTACCGGCACAGGTACTCAGGGAGGATAATAAAATTTTACAAATGGCTTGAAATTAATTTATAAAATCATCAATCTCCAAAATCAACATATCAACATTTTCATAATTATTTAAAATCACTTTTTATCCTTAATTTTACCAAAAAATAAGGATAAAATGACTGTGAGAATCTTCTTCTTATTATGTGTTGCGAAAGTTTGCAGCGCTCATTCATTGGATTCAATTGCTCCTTTTTACGATATTAATGCCAAACTTGATACCACAGAACGCACTCTTTCTGTTCAGGTAAACGTACAGATCCCTGCTGAAATGAATTTACCGGGAGATACGATATGGTTTCATCTTTGGGCAAATGCTTTCAGCAATACTGGAAATGAATTTACAGAAGAGCAACTTAAATATGGTCTTAGCAACTTTTATTTTCGGGATGAAACACTATTATCCAAAATAACTGATTTAAAAGTCAGTGTAAACCAAAATTCGGCCAATTATGTATTTAAGGACGAAAGTAAGGAGATACTTGGGGTCATTATTGGCAATCAAAATTTATTTTCAGGCGCCATTAATATAGAATACATCTTAAAATTACCTGCATTAATCAATGGTCTTGGATATGAAAAAGGAAATTATTATCTCAGAAATTTTTATCCAAAACTCGCCATATATGAAAACAAAGCATGGCAAACCTATCAGTACAGACAATTTCTTGAAGAATGGGGATATAACGCTGACGTTTTGTTAAAATTAAATGGAATGGAAGGATTTAGTTACTACTCCAATGGCATTAAGTCACATCAAAATCCTATTGAAATTTCGGCTAAAAATGTAAAAGAACTGGCTATCTTTATGTTAAGGACTGAGCATAAAGGATTGTTGAAAACTTCAGTTAATAAGGACATCACCTATCAACTGATATCCACTATAGAAGCTACATTAAGCCCCGAAGAGGTTGATTCTACTATTCAAAAAGTAGCATTCAGATTGTCAGAATATCTTGGAAAATTTCCTTTTGAATCCCTGACCATTGTTATTGGAAAAGGTTGCTATTCCTGTTTCAAAACTGATGGAATGGTTATGGTTAATGAACCACAAGATGGAAATTCAGTAGAAGAATGGCTAGTCTCAATATTGACTGATGTGTGGATAAGCGGAAAATTTGTAATCAATACTGAAAGTTATCCCTGGCTTGTCGGTGGATTAACAACTTATTTTCAAGATATATACAATGAAGATTTTCTGACCAAGGATGAAAAAGAATCTGCCGAATTTGGCAGTTTTTATTATAAATATCTGTATTGGTACCAACGTTCCAGAATAACAAAACCATTGAATACGAATAGGAATATTCTCAACAAAGATCTTGAGTGCCTAAACAGATATTATAAATCAGCAGCTTTTTTGCACTATTTATCCGCTATGGTTGGCAAAGAAAATTTTTCAAGTACATTAGCGCATTTTATTTCATCGAGAGAGACACTAACACCGGATAATCTGATCGAAAGACTTGAACAGATTTCAAGGAAGGAGCTTAAAGTTATTGCAGATAACTACATATCCAGAACATGTGAAACCGATTATAAAATACATAGTATAAATTATAATGATGGAAAATTACAAATATCAGTAGAAAATCTAAAGACTGATGCATTACCCTTTATTCTTACAATAGAAAATAAAGATGGATTGGAAACTGTCTTTTTAGTCAATGGTTTTAAAGGAACAAAGACTATAGCGGTAGAAATTGATGATCAGGATGATATAAATGTTGTGTCCATTGACAAAGCAGGCTTTCTTCCTGAGATTAATAGAGAAAATAATCATTACTATCCGGGAAAAACCTGTAAACATGGGACTGTAAAATTAGCAAATCTCTTTAAAACCGGAGACTCACGTGTTAAAGAATTGTGTTTTCTGCCCTTTCCGTTATATAACGATAATGATGGAGTTATGGCAGGGCTGACTATTTCCAATTCCAATGTAATTGATCCAAAATTATTCCGCTTTGCCATTTCGCCAGTTTATTCTTTCAGAAATAAAAAACTACTCGGGCAAGCCTGGACATCTTATGATCAGTATTTATCCAGTGATATTTTTAAAAGAGTAAGATACAGATTAGGCCTGAAATCTTTTGATTTGAATACTAACAGTGAATTTAACTATAGTCAGAGGTATGTTCGCATTGATCCTTCTGTAACATTTCATTTCAGACATGAAGAATCTAAGAGTATTGAGTCCTCCTTAAGTATTAAATCATTTTTCATAAATGAAGAGTATCCCACCTTTGCAGGAAGCGAATTTTTTAATTTGGAAAACCGAAGTTCAATATATTACAGAATGACCTACAATTTGGATAAAGTAACAACTTTATCTTCTTCTTCATTAAATATCGCTTTGGAAGATCAATCCTACAAACAAACCAACGAGTCAATTGATAAAGAGCATTATTTTAAGCTCTCAACTACTTTTAATCAAAGATATTTATTTGCAGTTAAAAAAAATATAATATTCAGGTTTTTTGCTTCAGGTTTTCTTATTAATACGCAACGACAGTCCGGAAGTTTTCAGAATATTTTTACAAGAGGGAGCATTGCCATGATACATCAGGGATATAATGATTATACATATGATGAATATTTTTTTTCGAGACAAAATCAAACCAGATTATACGACAATCAGACAAGTTTTATAGAAGGTGGAGGATTCAAAACTCCCTTGGGCTCTGCGCATAGTTATGGCATGAGTAATCATTACGCAGTTTCATTAAACTTAAGTACTGACGTCCCTTTTATTCCGGCATGGATACCTCTCAGACTTTATTTTGATGTCGGTACATTTAGTGTATACAATAATGGTGATAATAAATTCAAAAATAACCTCATATATAATGGTGGTTTTTCATTCAATTTTAAAGATATTTTAGTGTTTCACATACCAATGATTTATTCAACTGAACTTGGAAATGCTTATAAAGGTCAACATCATACTTTTTTGTCCCGCATAAGTTTTTCGCTTAATTTGAACAAATTTGATTTATGGGATATGACAGATCCATTTGAAGAATAATACAATAAAATATGTTTTGTGTCTTTGATTTTTAATAATTATTTAATATATGATAATTGGAATAATTGGTTCAGGAGCAATGGGATCGGGTATAGCACAGGTTGCAGCAATGGCAGGAGACGAATTAAGAATTTTTGATAATAGCCGGCCAGCACAAACTAAGGCACTTCAGAATATTCAGGAAAGCATAAACAAATTTGTTACTAAAGGCATTTTGTCAGCTTCGGAAGGAGTGGCTGTTATCGGTAGAATTTATATTTGTGATCATATAGATACGATGTATGATTGCGACCTGGTCATTGAAGCTATTATTGAAGATTTGGCCACCAAAAAGCAATTATTTCAGTCTCTCGAAAAAATTGTTACTAAAGATTGTATCATCGCAACTAATACATCCTCTTTTTCAATCACCTCCATGGCGGCATCTTTAAATCATCCTGAACGTTGTATTGGGATTCATTTTTTCAACCCTCCGGTTTTAATGCAACTGGTTGAGTTAATTCCTGCCATACAAACCAAAGATGATATTACTAAAAAAGTCAAAGATATCATTGAATTTTGGGGCAAGACCGATGTAGTGGCTAAAGATACTCCGGGATTTATTGTGAACAAAGTGGCTCGGCCATTTTACAGTGAAGCTATCAGGATTTTTGAAGAAGGTATTTCCGACACGACCACTATAGATTATGCTATGACACGACACGGATTTAAAATGGGACCATTCAAATTGATGGATTTTATAGGTCATGATGTGAATTATCGCGTGACGGAATCTATTTGGAAGGCATTTTATTATGATTCGAAATACCGACCATCATTAACACAGCTTAGACTATTTGAAGCAGGACATTTTGGCCTTAAAAGTAACAGAGGATTTTATATTTATCCCCAGAATAATGAATTAATTCATGATACGGACGATAATGTCTGTGATGAAATATTTTTGCGAATAATAAGTATGCTTGTTAATGAAGCTGCTGATACCGTACACCAAAATATCTGCTCTCCTCAAGACGTGGATTTGGCTGTCAGACTGGGGGTAAATTATCCAAAAGGATTATTGGCTTGGGGAAAGGAAATTGGATATGGAAAAATTGTCAATAAATTAGATCAATTATTTGATCTTTACCATGAAGAAAGATACAGAGTTTCCCCCTATTTGAAAAAATTGTATCAGCAAAACTAAAAACTTAAATGATTCGACTAATGATATGAAGTCATGGACAAAATCCTGAACCAGTTTATTTAAAAGTTTGTTCTAAATATAAATTAATTTTAAGTCCAATGAAGTTTTTAAATGTTCTTATAGGAATTCTTTTATTAGGAGTGGGAGTGTACATAGGTACTAAATTTATCCCTGATACATTGGATGACAAACTAACAAATTTCATCAATCCGCAAAACCCGGAAAAGAGTGAAGGGAGCCATTCAAATCGCAGGTCTATTGATTCAGTCACATACCTTACTAATAGTGAGCAGGCCACGATTAATTTATTTGAAAGATCAGTCCCTTCAGTTTGTTTTATTACTACTATCAATATCCAGAGAGATTACTGGTCCAGGAATATAGCAGAGATACCTGCTGGTACAGGCTCAGCATTTATATGGGATAGTATTGGTCACATTATTACCAATTATCATGTGATAGAAAGTGGAACAAAATATAAAATTACATTGTTTGATGGAACATCCTGGGATGCAAAATTGATAGGGGCAGAACCTAATAAAGATCTGGCTGTCCTTCAAATTGAATCACCAAAAGATAAATTGAAAGCCATACCAATCGGACAATCATCCAAACTAAAAGTAGGGCAAACTGTTTATGCCATTGGCAACCCATTTGGTTTGGATCAGTCACTGACCACAGGTGTTATAAGCGCTCTTGGTAGAGAAATAATATCCATAGGTGGGAGACCAATAAGGGATGTGATACAGACAGATGCGGCCATTAACCCCGGTAATTCAGGGGGCCCATTACTTGATAGTTCCGGACGGTTGATTGGCGTAAATACCATGATTTATAGCCCATCAGGTGCATCAGCCGGTATTGGTTTTTCCATTCCGGTAGATGAAGTCAACTGGGTCGTTTCGGATATAATAAAATTTGGCGAAGTCAAAAGGCCGGTGATGGGTATTGAATTATTACCTGCGCAATATGCTCAAAACTGGGGAATTGAAGGGGCTATGATATTTACAGTTTTACCTGACGGAGGAGCCGAAAGAGCAGGACTCAAGGCGGTTCAAAAGGACAGAAATGGAGAAATTATTTTCGGTGATATTATCACATCGATTGATGGTAAAAAAGTGCTGACTAACAATGACCTTATCCTAATACTTGAAAAATACAATCCTGGAGATAAAGTGAAAGTGAAGTTTAAAAGAAA
>JACMLK010000230.1 GCA_014379665.1 Saprospiraceae bacterium
AGCCAAAACTCAATCGGTGTCTGTATTAGACCAATGTTCATTAACAAATTATTGACGAGTCCATTGGATTTAAGTAGGTTGATAAAAATACCAGAAACCACAACCCAGGAAATAAAATGGGGCAAATAGGACACGGTTTGTGTGAAGCGTTTATAGGAACTATTTTTCATCTCATTTAAAAATACAGCAAATGCAACTGCAGAAATTGTTCCAAAGGACAAGTCCAAGACGCTAATAGCCAATGTATTTCGAAGAGCTAGCCAAAAGCCTTCATCTTTGAAAAGATCAATATAATTCTGAATCCCAACAAATTGATCCATGGTTAGCGGAATCCCAGGTCGATAATCAAAAAAGGACCAGACCCAAGCACCTAGTGGTAAATAGGAAAATACAAATATGTAAATAATCAAGGGCACCGTGATCCACAATAAGAATTTTTGATGTTTCATTTTGGACCATAACAATTGTTTCTGTGAGTTAGTTTTTTTATCTTTTAATGCTGAATCCATACGCACCTCCGTAGCTTTTAACCTTTATTACGTTCAGTATAGCTTACCTAACTTTATTTCATAGGTGATGATTTTAAGATTAACGTCTGTTTTCTTGCTATCCTTACCAGGCCTTCATGGTGTTCGCTAGTAATCAAATCAACCATTGGTAATTCTATTGGAATATTAACCTCGTGCTCATTGTGGTTGATAATGAACTTAAGGAGCTGTCCATCTTGTGTTTGTCTTAAGACCAATTCTATTCCTTCCGGCAGATCAGAATATGTCGTGGTAATTTGGGCTTCTTTACCTATCCGGGATAAAACCTCACTTAAAAAAGCTTCATTTAATTGACCTGCAATGTAATAAGCGCACCCATCACCATAGGAATGCTTTGTAACAATGGGCATCACTTCTTCATCATAATTTACAGTATAAAGCTCTGTTGCTGTTTCGAGCTGTACAAAATCCAACCAATTAGTTACAGAAAAAAGTTGTTCGTGGCTCGTTTCTATTACTAAATAATCATCCGGAACAAGGAGGGTATAACCTTTTACCTTAATACCGAGTAATTGCCTATACGCACCTGGTAATGCGATAGCATTCACTTTGTTCTCCAAATTCTTAACGCCCGCACGGTAGTCCATAACAATTCGACCGCCCTTATTTACATACTCTTCTAATTTTGTTTTCATAGTCTCATGACCCATAATCATATTGGGTAAAATGAGGAGCTTGTAATGACTAAAATCATCTTCAGGTCCAATAACATCCACCATTACATGGTGCTTTCTGAGTGCTTTGAAATATTGATATAGATGCCCAGTATAATCGTATCCGATAATCATTGGTTGAATATCAAATACCCAGTCAATTTCATAGGAACTCACAATGGCTACCTCAGATAGGATTTTTGATGTCTCCACTTCAGGTAGAATTGCCTTGAAGGACTCACCAATTTGCTTAACCTCCTGGTACCTTTCATTCTCTTCCCCATCATGGTCCAAAATGCCATGCCAATATTGTTCTGCACCTATCAAACTTGTACGCCATCTAAAATAAATAACTCCGCTGGCACCATAAGCAATGGATTGATATGTCCATCTTTTGACGTCCCCTTTCCTGGGGGCCGGAAAGGCGATATCACCACCTGGTGCACCACTTTGATGTTCCATTACCCAAAAATTCTGTTGCTTGAGTCCTCTTGCGATTGCATGCTTAAATGATGTTGGTAAATAGGGTATGGGTTTTTCAAACGTAATGTTGGGATAATTATCCCATGAAATTACATCCAAATGTTTTGATAGGGCAGAGTAGTCAATATGATGTTTATAATTGATGACGAGATTGTGTGTGATGTATTGATTATTGCAAAGTCCTCTCAAAATCTCTTCCTGAGCATTGTGGAACCGAATGATACTATCAGAGAAAAATCGCCTATAGGCTAGCAAAAAGGAGGGATTTTGTACGGTATGAGTATACATTGGTAATGGTATCTGATCAAAATCTTGGTATTCTTGACTCCAAACCACATTACCCCACTGTTCATTTAAGTTCCGGATATTCTCATACCTACTTTTTAACCAAGTTCGAAACTTTTTGTGACAGTTCACACAAAAACATTGTTCCGTATGATCCATACCATATTCATTATCTATTTGCCATGCGATCACGTTCGGATGGTCATGGTACCTTTTTGCCATCTCTGTAACAATTTCCTTACAATGTAGGATATAATGATCATTGTTATAACAATAATGCCGTCTCGATCCAAATCCCCTAGCGATTCCCTTTTCATCTACCACGCGCATATCTGGATATCGATCAAACACCCATTTGGGAGGTGTGGCTGTTGGAGTTCCTAAGATGACTTGAATGCCATATTCCCC
>JACMLK010000231.1 GCA_014379665.1 Saprospiraceae bacterium
TGTAACGTCAAATGGTGTTCAGTGCTATGTATGTGTCACAAAAAAAGAAAAAGTTAAATTGACACTATGAACATGGTAAATTGCAATTTGTTTTTTTTATTTGAGATAAGCTTACCATAATCATTTAATCTTCATATCCACTTTTAATTACAGTGGATATCATTTTAAATTGTTCATTGGCGTTAATACAATGAGTTGAGTGTGCAGGAATAACAATGCCTTCACCCAATTTTAGCATATACTTTTTCGTATTTATTACAATTTCAGCTGCTCCATCGATAATTTGAATATACGTATCAAACGGAGAAATCTTTGCACCAAGCTCTTCACCGGCATCCAGGGAAGAAACAGTTACGTTGCCCGTAGTTTTTTTTATGATCGTCTGGCTTACCACGGCCTTTGGAACATATTCGATAATAGCGGTAATAATATGAGCCTTGGATTTTTCCATTTCTACACTTGCTGCCTCTGATTCGCTCATACTCACGGATTATATTAACAAATATGGGTAAACATTTCGGTATTCGTGTTACGTAATTGACAAGATCATTTACAACATTCACTTACTCAGGAGGTTTAGCCCGATGTATGAGTTGTAATTATCAATTCGAAATTGGAGTTCAGGAAGATGTCGACTTTAAAAAAAATGGGAGCACACAGAATTTCATAGGATGATTTTCATCAGATGTTCTCTCATTTGGGTATATTCAATCTTTTTTATGGTTTGAGCTATGAGGCACCTGAATAAAAAATTCCTTCCGTGGAAGAGAATGGATCATATCTGTCACCAGCCTTTCAAGTAAGGGTAGACTATTAGGCTTAACAATAAATCCTTTGGCACCGCAGGTTTGGGCCATTTCTCGCTGCCCAATCAGGGTGGAGAGGATTACGACAGGAATATCCTTCGTTTTTGGATTGGCATTAATTGCCTTCAGACATTCAATCCCATTCATTTTTGGCATATTAATATCCATAAAGATGATGTCCGGATATACGGTCTGGTGATCAAGCCTGTCTATTGCATCCTGGCCATTACTGGATACATCATACATAAAAGCATTTTCAAGATTATCAATAACCTCTTTAAAAAATTCCTGGTCATCTGTATCATCCTCCACTAATAAGACAGAAACATTTCCATTCATAATTTGAATCATTTTCGGGCACTTGGGTATCTCATCATCGTGTGAGTTTCCTCCATACAGGGTCCGGTTGTGAGTCGGAATTCTTCATTATAAAGATCTTAACCTCCCACTCTCATATGTTATATAATCCACATGGTGATTTATATAATTAACTGCTGGGCATCAGTTATCAGAGTAAGTCAAGTGCATTTCGACGGATATTCTTCATTTGTTTGAAAAAGGTAGGCGTCAAGCCGGTTACCTTTTTAAACTGCATGGATAAGTGCGCTACACTGCTGTAGTTGAGCCTATAGGATATTTCTGTCAGGCTCAGCTCATCATACATCAGTAATTCCTTCACACGCTCAATCTTATGTGCAATGATAAAATGCTCAATAGTAGTCCCCTTTACCTCTGAAAACAGGGATGATAGATATTTGTAGTCATAATGAAGTTTCTCGGCCAGGTGTTCTGAAAAATTGATCCTCGGCAAATCATCATTATAATGGATCACCTCGATGACACAGTTTTTAATCTTTTCAATGAGGATACTCTTTTTGTCCTCCATTAATTCAAGTCCCGATCTGAGCAATGCTTTCGTCAGCATCTCTCGTTTTTCCTCTGTCAGCTGTTCAACAATCTCCACTTCCCCCAGTTCAACAATGGTATAATGAAGCCCGATATTATCAAGCTCAGATTTCACCATCATCTTGCAACGAAGGCTTACCATATTTTTAATAAATAATTTCAAGTTGGAACGATTAGTTGTTAAGGAGAATACCAACTCAGTAATGAACTGTATAATGATCAGAAATATGATAGTTTAGTAGGAATGACCAGGTTTTAGGACGATTAAGCTTGTATTATCCAAATATAACGAATATTGGCGATGTCTCAATAAAATATTGGTCTTTGAAGCCGTAAATTAAAAACAAAAAAAGGATAGAATCTCACGACCCTATCCCTGTCATCCTCTATATCTGATCCTCACAAATCAGAAAGGTCATAAATCGGTAGTTTTCAGTTATATCATACTGATATAAATTCACTCACCGGGTAATCTCTATGAGGCGTTCAAAAAAAAAATTGCCTCCCACGTTCCAATAATACTTCATTCGATGTGTTTCTCTTCACAAAATGGAGATGGAGTAAAGTTGCCATGTTTTTAAGCCATTCCCTTTATATCCTCTCCATTGTTCTTTATATAATTATCTTATTTAAAGGACAGAAAAAAGGAATACCTCTTAAAACCAGATTTTAACCTTTAATGAGCTTTTTGACTACCTGGGCACTGCCAGATGTTATTTTTATAAAATAAACACCATCAGGATAATTCTTCAATGAAATACTTTGCAGTTTTCCCAGCGTTTGGTTTTCATGAATCAGGCTACCCGTGATCGTATACAATTGAATGGTATAAGCTTCATCTGTTTCTTCCCCATGCATTTCAACCAAAACTTCATTCAGTGCAGGATTGGGAAATACGCTAATTTCTAATTTCCGATTTTCTCCCGTTAGCCCTGTTGATTGCTGATCAATTAATTCCAGCATCAGCTTTACCCATTCGGTATACTGGTTACCACTGGGATGCAGACCATCACCCGCTACATACTCAGGATGCTGAATACCAAGGCGACTGATGGGAGTAATATCAAAATATGTCACGCCTCTTTCCCCGGCGATCTGGCGATTGTACTCATTATATTCATCCAGCTTTTCACTGATCTCGGAAGCATTACCACTTTGCTGACCAAAAGGTGTATAAGCATAATCAGGGATGGAGACTACGAATACATGTGACGGATCACCTCCGGCATAACTGATAGCTGAATCAAGCAAAATTGGGAATTCCTGCATATACTGGCTGAAAGGACGACTTTGAAATTGGTTATTGACCCCAATAAGCAAAGAAACAAGGTTATAATTTTCATTCTGCAAATCCTGGCTCCGGATAGCATTTAATAAATTATCTGTTCGCCATCCTGTTGTTGCAATAATCCGTAAGGTGTCGATGTCAAATCCACGGTTCTCAAGTGAATCCATGAGTTGTTCAGGCCATCGTTGAGCAACAGGCACGCTCTGCCCTATCGTATAAGAATCTCCCAGTGCCAGGAACCTTATCGGATTGTCAATCTGAAGTTCCTGGGATTTCAATGCCGTAGGGCTTAGTATCGATCCAAAGACCCATAAAACGAGTAAAAGTCTGTATGCCATAACTGCGTCAATTTGAAGGTGTAGCTTACATACGTTAAAAAACCTCCGAAGGTTTAAAATCCAGATTTTTACTACATTGAAACCTTAAATTAACACCCTATCACTCCCCCACTCACCAGGAGGAAAATACGCGACATCTATGCAGGCAAAATATAAATACCGGGACATGAAGGTCCATTCTTCTGATGAATGGATGGCTGATAGCACAAAGAAGTACAGGAAAGTTTTTGACAGGTTTGAGACCACCTATATGCGGGTGGAATTGTCCTTCTTTAATAAACAATTTGATGAAGAAGAATGGGAAGCGTCGTTTCGCACCAAATGCTACTTCATAAATGGCAGCCAGCGCAGTGAA
>JACMLK010000232.1 GCA_014379665.1 Saprospiraceae bacterium
GATACAGACATTAAATCATTTTTCTACCATACAGGGATAAAC
The DNA here is from genome assembly GCA_014379665.1 of Saprospiraceae bacterium. Lineage (GTDB taxonomy): Bacteria > Bacteroidota > Bacteroidia > Chitinophagales > Saprospiraceae > OLB9. Next base: position 43 of record JACMLK010000232.1, read on the forward strand.
GGCATTTGGAAAAATATGCTTGCAAATCTCGAGCTGCCTTATTTTGAAGCCTTACCTCTCAACAATGCTGCATTTCACATACATAATGCTGAACCATCCGCCACGGCAATCGCAGGTCAATTTACAGCCGCTGAAGGTATAGGTGTTTATGGAAATTCTAATAATATAGGCGGCAAATTTTGGGGAGGTAGCACAGGTATTGACGTTGTAGGTGGTGGTAGTGGCTATGCAGCTAATTTTTATGGCAGTGATGGAAATGGTGTTCATATTGATATGAATGGAAACAATCTTAAATCATTAATCGTAGAACGAGGATTGACAGGTCTTGGCACAATAACACCACAAGCAAAGTTACATCTATCAACTGATGCAACTAATGGAGGAAACATTTTTCTTTCTTCGGCATTATTTTATAATCCTGTAGATGAAATGAAATTAGCTCATTGGACCCAACAACCACCTTTAGGAGGACCATTAGAGTCCTATTTTGGAATGAGGTCTAATCATAGGTTGAATATAGTTTCCAACAATAACATTGCGAATCCGGAACTCTCAGTATTTAATGGAAAAGTTGGCATCAATAAAATTGACGGAACTTATCCGCTTTCAATGAATGGCAAGACAGCATTTTATGAGGATAATACCTTTGTTGGTGAAATATTTGGAAATCCTATTACTGGCAATCTGCACATAAATGGGAAACAATTGGCTAATGGAGAAGGAGGTTTACTTAAACATATCATTTTACAAATACCGGATGGTAATCAATCCGTAGGTTATGTAGGCATTAATACATTTAATCCTTCAGCCTACTTGGAAGTTGGTAAATACAGTAGTATTTATGGAACTGCTGCAAAGTTTGGGGCATCAAAGTTTGATATTGGTACGAATCACGATACTGAGATTGTTGGCGGAGACAGTGAGAGTGGAGCATTATATTTAAATCACTCGATTCCACGAAATGTCCATATTGCAGCTGGTGGCGGAAACGTATATATTGCTCCAAAAGCTGATGTTTGTGGCCATGTTTTCATCAGTTCCGGGGATAGTGGAGCAGGCGGAACTAATGGAGGCAATGTCTTTATTGCCCAAAGCGGAGGTGATGTTATGATGAAAAACCCCAACACTTCATTAAGTATCGGAACTGAAAATAAGGACCACAAACTCAATGTAAATGGCACCATACGAAGCACAGAGCTCATCGTAGAGTCCGGATGGGCAGATTACGTCTTTGATGAGGATTATAAACTACTTCCTATCGATGAAGTAGAAAAATACATTATCTCAAATAGTCATTTACCTAATATTCCCACAGCTTCGGTTATTCAGAACGAAGGTCTCAAAGTATCTGAAATTTCGACTAAAATGATGGAGAAAATCGAAGAAATGATGCTCTACATTATCGAGCAGAATAAACAAATAAAGTTGCTTCAGAAGGAAGTATCATTGTTGAAATCTCAAAAATAAATACAAATGCGACGTTTAATAAGCATAATCTTATTTTGTTCAATATGTTTTTCTACTTACGGCCAGATAAGTTTAGATGCTGAACTGGGTGCAAAATTGGAAGGTAAGACAAAATTTCAGGACATCAAATCGACTGTATGGACACACCTGACAGATAAACTACAAACATTGGACAGCAAAGATTCATCAGGTCGCAAAACTGTGCTTCGACAAATGAAGATGTGGAATAGAGAATTTTGGCTTAATGAATATTATACCAATGAAAAGGGCGTGTCAGAGCCCCAATCCAAAGTCATCATGAATGCGCTCGCTAAAAGAGAAAGAGAAATGCCGAAAGAAGTCCATAGAGGACAAACAGAAGGTTGGGTGAGCAATGGCCCCTATGATTGTGATAATGGCATAGGAAGGATTAGTAGGTTGGCATTTGACCCGATTAACCAAAATGTTATTTACGCTGGTTCTAGGTTTGGAGGATTATACAAAAGTGAAAACGGGGGCAATAATTGGACTTCGATTAGTGAATATGTTGCGTCCTTAGGAGTAGGAGGAATCGCAGTTCACCCAACAAACCCTAATATTATTTATGTTCTTTCTGGCGATGGTGACAATACCGGTGGAAGTTTTAATGGCGGTTATTTTATTAATCCCGGAGAATTATTATCTGCTTCCAATGGAGTTTATAAAACAACTGACGGTGGTATGACCTGGATAAAATTACCTAACTTCGAAGGAATTGGTAAAGATAGTGTATATTTAGGTCATAAATTAATTATTCATCCTACAAATCCCGACATCCTATTTGCAGCCACTCAAATTGGGTTATTTAGAACAGACAATGGAGGGTTGTCGTGGGATAGTATTTCAGTTGGCATTGAAGCAGTATGGGATATAAAATTTAAGCCTGGCCAACCATCAACCATATATATTGGTGGAATAAATATATTCAAAAAATCTATCAATTCCGGAATAAATTTTTCAACTGTAAACATTGCAGGGATATCAACATCAACTCGAATATCCATCGGTATTACCCCTGCGAATTCTTCTAAAGTTGTTTTACTCTGTGGTGGAGTGCTGTCTAATAATACTTTTACAGGCATATTTTCGTCTGACGACAGTGGAGACACATTTAACCCTCCTATACAAACACCAAATTTATTTTCTAATCAAATTGGAGATCCAGTTTATACTGACCAATCCACTTCAGATAACACAATAGTAATTGATCCCAACAATGAAAATGTTATTTATGCCGGCGGTCTATGTGTTTGGAAGAGTATAAATGGAGGAGCAAATTGGACCCAAGTCTCTTCGTATTGGTCAGGAGATGACCCCTACATGCATCCAGACATCAGAGAATTAGCGATTAATCCACTCAATAACAAACTTTATAGTGCAAATGATGGCGGAGTACATGAACTTTTTGAAATCGAATGGTTGACAAAATTTCAAGGCTTAAGTACAACTCAGTTTTATCATTTTGAAGAAGAAAATGATGAAGATGATACATGGGGTGGCACCCAGGATAATGGAATATTAGAGAGGAATGGTTTAGGTCAAAACTTTGAAGAGTATGCAGGTGGAGATGGTTTTGATGTCATGACAGATCATCAATCAAGATCAAGCGATGGAAATAGTGAAAATGTCTTTTTTACTGTTAATGAAAAAATAAAGAAAGATTGCGGGATAGGATTTGGAGATATATGTGATATTTCAGTCCCGGAAAATGTGTGTAATAATTGTCCAAAGGATTTTTTTGGCAACCTTGCGATGCATCCAGTTAATAATGAAAAAATTTATGTTGGATATTCTACAGGGCTCTATGCTAGTATAAATAGTGGTGATGATTGGTACTCATTAGGAAGCACACCTTGTAATTGGTCAATTTGTGCAGGCAAAACTCATCCTGAAAGGCTATATACCAGTGGTAACAATGCATCATCTGGTTCGGGTATCTGGAGATGGGATCATCCGAATTGGACACCAATTCCAGTTGGGGCACCATATCAAATGTCACAAAAAATCAGCGATATAGAAATTGACAGACTTGATGATGATCATGTGTACGTATCTTGTGCAGGAACAATTGAGAATTCAAAGGTCTTCGAGTCTTTAGATGCCGGGGTTTCCTGGACAAACATTTCATTCAATATACCTAAGAATGAACCGGTCTTTTGTCTATTAAGAGATCCTTCTGGTGGATTATATGCCGGAACAACCATAGGGATCTATTACAAGAGAGCAGACCAAAATCATTGGGAACCTTTTTATAATGATCTCCCACCGGTTCCAGTCACTCAAATTGTATTTGAAGAGGAAGAAAGTATTTTTGTTCATTGTTCTACTTTTGGACGAGGACTCTGGCGCACGCTCAAATACAATATTGATTGTGTTGAAAACAGAAATATGACAGGACCAGTAACCGGTAGAAATTATTGGGAAGCCAGTAATATTATCACCTCAACACAAAATATTGACGATAGCCCCGGCACCCATATCTCATATAATGCTGGAAATAAAGTTATTTTAAGCCCTGGATTGCATGCAAAACTTGGTTCAACATTAAAGGTATTCGCTACCGGCTGTGGTGGCCAGGTAGACCTTTCAAAACCAACAATTCCCAAAACGAAAACCAAAAAACAAAAAGCATCACCTTCATCAGATAATTATAAAAAATAACAACATCTGAATAGTATTAAATCTCATCTTTTCAACAATTTTCAACTCAACTCTAAAATATCACAAAATATTAATGACCTTGTCATCAATTCAAGTATCTAAAAAAAATCAATTTGGTATACTTTTGTAACAATACAAAATAAGATGTATTTTAGTACTTATTAAAAACCTGACCTTACTCCCGTGTTATCTGACCTAAAAACAATATTCATAAACTCATTCAGAATAATATTTACTTATTTTCTGGTATTGGTATTGATTCTTTGTATCAGGACGGACTCTTACTCTCAAAACCTCTACTTTCAGTCCTATACAACCTCAGAAGGTCTTTCTCAAAACAGCATTTACAGTATTGCTGAAACACCCGAAGGATTTATGTGGTTTGGTACACAGGATGGAATCAATCGGTTTGATGGCAAAAAATTTAAATCTATCAAACCAAATATACCCGGCATTTCAGGTGAATCTTATAGCTTTTCAAAGATGATTACGGCACTTTTCCATGATCAGCAGGATCAATTATGGGTAGGTACCACAAAAGAATTGCTGATTTATAACAGATATAGAGATCGTTTTAACTATCCAAAGGAAATTTACAAAGGTTTTAATATTCCGTCCCATATATGGTTTAAAAAAATTATAGAAGATCACCAACAGAATATCTGGATTATCACTCAGGATGATGGTATCTATTGCTACAATAAAGTGAAGATGATGATGAAAAAAATGGAATGGAGTGGCTCAGTTCCCAAAAAAATGATCAACATCATCATAGATAAATCAGACAACATATGGTTAGCTACTCCATCAGAAATATACAGATTTGCAGATGACAGGTTCATACCTGTAAAAATGAATCTGCTTATTGGCAAACAAAATTTTTCAATAGCAGATATTTGTTTTGTTGACAGTAGCCTATGGGTAGTCATTGACAATTCAGAAATATTCATGCTGAATGTGAACGATCCTGACAAGATCGGCCTGACCCCATTTAATCATGTATTCAGAGGTAAAAAAATGTTGGCTGACATTAGGATAATACACCAAAGTGATGAAAACACGGTGTGGGTTGGAAGCCGTAGCGATGGAGTGTTAAAAATTGACCTCAACAGTAAAAAGTACATTAATTCGGGAATTAAAGGATCTTCATATTCTTTAAAATCTCAATTTGTCCTTAGTTTTTATACTAACAAACAATCCATTACATGGGTTGGTCTCAGCGGGGCTGGTA
>JACMLK010000233.1 GCA_014379665.1 Saprospiraceae bacterium
TTCCTGATTATTATTTTCCTGATCATCCATTTAGTGATATTCTTTAAAGTTAATTAAACAGTGGATATGAAAAGTAGTTTCAAACTGTTCATATATTATCATATTCGGTGATTTTGGCATCACCCCAAAGTTCCTCTATTTCATAAAAGGCCCTTGTCTCAGGGTAAAACACATGAACTACAGTATCAAAGTAATCCACTAGTACCCATTTCGCTCCGTCCATACCTTCCGTGTGATTGGGGTGAAGCCCAAGTTTTTCTTTTAATTTACGCCCTATATTGTCGGATATGGCTTTGACCTGTGTGGATGAATCACCCTCGCATATAATAAAAAAGTCTGCAGGTGCATCATCAAGTGACCTTAGATCTAATTTTAAAATGTTTTTTCCTTTGATATCCTGAATCGCATCGATGATATGATAATTCATCTGATTTTCTAATGGAGTGGCAAAAGCTGCCAATGATTTTTTTCCCAATATTATATTTTTGATTATAATTACGGTGTAAAGATATAAAAAACAAATTTATGAATATACCTGAACCATTGTTTACAGGTAAAATTATCATACATTTAACAGACACAGCCTCCACCAATGACTATGCTATGGAATTGATATCAAAAACCAATCCAAGCGAAGGTACGTGTATCCGGGCTGACTATCAGACAGGTGGCAGAGGACAAATTGGCAGATATTGGCATAGCGAATCAGAAAAAAATTTACTTATCTCCTATATTTTCTATCCCGCACATCTCAAAGCTGAAGATCAGTTTATACTCAATATTATCAGCGGATTGGCTGTTTTGGACCTGGTGGCTGAGTTTCTACCGGGAGTCAAAATAAAATGGCCAAATGATATTTATGTAAACAACAAAAAAATAGCAGGTATCCTTGTCCAAAATACACTGAGAGAATCCTTTATCAAATCAACCGTTATTGGAGTGGGCCTGAATGTTAATCAAATGGTGTTTCCCAATGAAATTCATAATCCTACCTCAATTTTTAAGGAATTATCCACTCTTACAAGTATAGAAACGTTATTACCTGTACTTTCTTCAAAACTTGAATATTATTATCTGCTATTGAAAAAAGGAAATACTGGGCTGTTGACAAAACTATATCTTTCCAATTTATATCAGATAAACGAATGGGCAGCATATAAAGACACAGAGGGTAATTTGTTTAATGGCAAAATTACCAGTATTGATGATCACGGAAAGTTAGAGATGATTCTTCACAGTGGAGCAATAAGAGTATTTGGATTCAGAGAAATCTCATTTGTAATCTAAAGATTATTTTATTTACTCAACAGGTATGTGGCAACAACAATAGAAAATAGTGAAACTGGTATGGTCCAGTATTTTTTCTGAATTTTTAACAGATGCAACACAACAAAAGCCAATGCCATCACTATACTTACAATCACAATCTGACCCAGTTCCACCCCAATGTTAAAAGCAAATAATGGTTGAACGACACTTTCTTCTTTCCCTAAAATGGCTTTGAAATAATTGGAAAATCCCAGACCATGTATCAATCCGAATCCCAGGGCAAGTATATAATTGAACATGACCATTCGGTGATGTTTGTCTGAAATAGTGACTGAGTAAATATTAAATATTCCCGTAAGGATGATAGTGACCGGTATCAGCGTTTCTACCAGAGATGGATTGATTTGAACCAGATCTAAAGATGATAATGCCAGTGTGAGACTATGCCCAATGGTAAATGCTGTTACCAGAACGAGGATTCTTTTCCATAGGGAAGGGTCATATAACGCACAAAGCACAGTGACAAAGAGTATGTGGTCGTAGGCTTCGGTATCCAGAATGTGGTCAATTCCAAGTCTTAAGTAATCTGAAAACATGTATATATTGATTTGATTTTCATCACGAAGGTAAAGAAAATTTAAAAATTATAACGAATTGACCTGTTGGCAAAGCACTTTGAATGTGATAACAGACAGGGCACAAAGTTATTTTGTGGTATAATAATTCATTATTGGTTTTTTGTTAAAAATCTATAGAACGGATTGCCGGTATTTTTGTTAATAACATTAAATTTGCAAACGCAATTAAAAAAATAAAGAATACTAGTATGGCATTTGACATAGAAATGATAAAAACTGCTTACGTCTATTTTCCAGGCAAAGTGGAAGCAACAAGAAAGAAACTGGGACGACCACTGACACTTTCTGAGAAAATATTATATGCCCATTTACATCAGGATTCTCCATTGCAGGATTATAAAAGAGGTAAGGATTATGTGTTTTTTGCACCCGACAGAGTAGCCATGCAGGATGCAACAGCCCAGATGGCATTGCTGCAGTTTATGACAGCGGGCAGATCCAAGGTAGCAGTACCCAGTACCGTGCATTGTGATCACCTCATTCAGGCGAAGTTTAATGCGGAGGTGGATCTGAAAGGTGCACTGGATACCAATTCTGAAGTTTTCGATTTTCTTCAATCCATTTCCAATAAGTACGGTATCGGATTCTGGAAACCCGGAGCTGGTATCATTCATCAGGTTGTGCTAGAAAATTATGCATTTCCCGGTGGTATGATGATTGGTACAGATTCACATACGGTGAATGCGGGGGGTCTTGGAATGGTGGCTATTGGTGTGGGTGGAGCTGATGCCGTAGATGTGATGGCGGGTATGGCATGGGAGCTTAAAATGCCAAAACTGATCGGGGTAAAACTGACAGGGAAATTGTCAGGGTGGACAGCCCCAAAAGATGTCATTCTAAAAGTGGCGGGTATTCTTACCGTAAAAGGAGGTACGGGAGCCATCGTAGAGTATTTTGGCGAAGGTGCTGATGCACTGTCGTGTACCGGTAAAGGTACCATATGTAATATGGGTGCAGAAATAGGTGCCACCACATCTACCTTCGGATACGATGCATCTATGTCAAGATATCTGGCATCTACCGGCAGGGCCGATGTAGCTGCTATGGCAGATCAGATAGCAGGTCATCTGAGAGCTGACCCGGAAATTTATATTAACCCGGAACTATATTTTGATCAGGTCATAGAAATAAACCTGTCTGAACTCGAGCCTCATATCAATGGTCCTTTTACACCTGATCTGGCTACACCCATCTCAAAAATGAAGGAAGTATTGCAGGACAAAGGAAGGGATTGGCCGGTGGAGGTAAAAGTAGGTCTGATAGGTTCATGTACCAATTCATCGTATGAAGACATTTCACGCGCTGCATCCGTCGCTCAACAGGCACTTAACAAAAATCTGAAAACCAAATCTGAATTTACCATCACCCCGGGGTCTGAACAAGTGAGGTTTACCATAGAACGGGACGGATTTATCGAAACTTTCGAAAATATTGGAGCAGCAGTATTCGCAAATGCGTGTGGTCCGTGTATAGGTCAGTGGGACAGATTCGGAGCAGATAAAAAAGAAAAAAATACGATTATACATTCCTTCAACAGAAATTTCTCCAAAAGAGCCGATGGTAATCCTAATACGCATGCATTTGTGGCTTCACCTGAAATCGTAACTGCCATTGCATTGGCCGGAAGACTGGACTTCAATCCGATCACCGATCCCCTCTTTAATGAACAAGGCGAGAAAGTATTTTTGGACGAACCTACGGGTCTGGAATTACCACCCAAAGGTTTTGATGTGGGAGATGCAGGATTTTTAGCTCCTGCTCTGGATGGTAGCGGGATAGAAGTTAAAGTGGCACCTGATTCTGACAGACTTCAGCTATTAAAACCATTTGAACCCATCACAGCAGATCAGTTGATGGCTATGAAAATATTGATCAAAGCAAAAGGTAAATGTACCACTGACCACATTTCAATGGCAGGCCCGTGGTTGACTTACCGGGGTCATCTGGAAAACATTGCCAATAATACATTAATCGGAGCTGTAAACGCATACAATGAAGAAACCAATAAAGTGCTGAATTATACCACTGGTCTCTATATGCCTGTTCCTGATTCAGCAAGAGCCTATCAGAAAGCCGGCATTGGCACCATTGTGTTTGGCGAAGAGAATTATGGGGAGGGATCTTCCAGGGAGCATGCCGCCATGCAGCCAAGGTATTTAGGTGTTAAGGCCGTTGTGGTCAAATCCTTTGCCAGGATACACGAGACTAATCTTAAAAAACAAGGTATGCTGGCACTTACTTTTGTCAATACCGCAGACTATGATAATATAAGACAGGATGATGATATATCTATCCTTGGATTTGATGAAATGCAGCCAGGCAAAAATCTAAAAATCCGTTTGCGTCATACCGACGGATTTGACGAATTTATAGAAGTAACACATACGTACAATCAGGCTCAGATAGACTGGGTGAAATGGGGATCGGCACTGAATCAGATCAGGGCAGAGTTAATGAGATAGATTTGGTCACTTTGCCGGTACATTTTTTCCTCAAGGTTATTCCTAGAATAATGGGCAACTTCAGAATTTTACGATCTTCGTTTCCGGATGTTTATCCATCCAGGTCATGATGAGCTGATTGCATTCAGGATTGGGGGGCAGATATTTTACAGTCTCTTTCCATTCTTCCACGCCCATTCCCATGTCATCGACGTGTAAATATCCATATCCTTTGTAATGCCCGTCTTCAATCAGGATAAGGGCTTTCTCATCGCGGGCTTTTCCGTCTGTCACCAGAAAAAAGTTGTCATTGAAATTCTTTTTAAGCATATCAATACCATTCTGAGCACGTTCATTATAGAGCTCAGGTGGTTCTTTTTTTTGACACCCACCGTTACAGGCACCTGTCTGATAATAAAAACAACTTCCATCCGATGCATACAATCCCGTTAGTCCTGAACAAAGGGTCAATCGCTCTGTAATCATCATAAGGTGTCCGCGTGCCGATGATTTGGATCCGTAATGATTCAAAATGTGTTTGTCCTGCCTTGATTTTACACTTGATTTGTCCCAGTCGAATCGGATATACCCTGAAACATCGGTAAAATGATGGATAAAATACGGATAATTTTTGGTGCGTTGTGCTTTATTTATTTCAGGCTGGAGTGCTTTTATTTCACTGGATTCGAGCAGCATAGCGATGAGTTCACTACCGGTTTCTTCAAAGGAGATATCAGCCACTTTATTGATAAACTTATCTGTTTTGGCGTCGATATTGCCAAAATGCTGCATAATGCGTTTTCGGATGTTTATGCTTTTACCCACATAGATCACATGACCATAAATATTATAGAAGTAATACACACCAACGGATTCAGGCAAACTATGTAAACGCTCCAGGGTAATATCTTTCGGTAGATGTGATGCTTTAATTCCGGCATTGATAATGCGGTCTACCTGGTGATGGCCTTCTTCCTGTCTCAGAATTCTGCCCAGGATATCTACAGTGGCTAAAACATCGTCCATAGCCCGATGTCTGTTTTCCACTTTGATATCAAAATGACGTATCAGATTTCCCAGACTATATGACCGGAGCCCGGGGAACGCTTTCCGACTCAATACCACCGTGCACAACTGTCTTCTGGTAAAAGTAAAACCAAGCGCTCCAAACTCTTCTCTTATAAAACTGTAATCAAACCGTACATTATGAGCTACAAAAATAGCTCCTTCTGTCATGGTAACTACTTGTTTGGCTATTTCATAAAATTTAGGAGCATTGGCCACCATCGCATTGGTGATACCTGTGATGCGGGTAATTTCAGTGGGTATTGATCGTTCAGGGTTGACTAAAGACTGAAAAGTCGCTATGATTTTATCTCCGTCAAAAAGTGCTATGGCAATTTCTGTGATACGATCCCTTCTTGCCAGCCCACCTGTTGTTTCAATATCTACAACAGCGAATACTTTTTGTTTCATGAAATAAAATGTAGGGTAAAGGTAATATTTTATTTATGCAGTTTATTTATATATATTGGTTAGAGTGTTTAACAAATTGCACAAAATAAAAAATAAAGCGTTTTGTTCTAAGTTCTTATTTCAGAATTGGTGCCTTATTTTTTAATCATGGCTTAAA